>DNCF01000398.1 GCA_003484545.1 Massilia sp.
GCCCACAAGCCCTGGCGCGTCCCGGCCGCGGAAAGCGCGATGCCGAATGGCGCGAACGGCGTGGTCGAGCGCCTGCTGGCCGGCGCGAAACCCACCAGCCAGAACGCGTTCAAGGTGCCCCTGGTCGAGCGTACGCTCGCCGCCGTGCTGGCCGAAGGAAGGAAAGCCTGACCATGAAATTCACGACACCCGCCACCACCAATCCGATCGATCAATTGAAGGTCGTCGGCAAACCAGTCGACCGCATCGACGGCCCTTTCAAGACCACCGGCACCGCGCGCTACGCCTACGAACAGCACCAGACCGTACCCGACGCCGCCTACGGCTACGTGGTCGGCGCGACCATCGCCAAGGGCCGCATCGCATCGATCGACGTCGAAGCCGCGCGCCGCTCGCCGGGCGTGCTCGCGATCGTCACGTACCAGAACGCCGGCAAGCTCGGCAAGGGCAAGTACAACACCGCGAAGCTGCTGGCCGGGCCCGAGGTCGAGCACTACCACCAGGCCGTGGCCGTGGTGGTCGCCCAGACCTTCGAGCAGGCGCGCGCCGCCGCGCCGCTGGTGAAAGTCAGCTACGTGGAAGAGAAGGGCGAGTACGACCTCGAGCGCGCGAAGAAGAGCGCCAGGCTGCCGAAGACCGACGACAAGCCGGAAACGAAACACGGCAACTTCGCCGCCGGTTTCGCGAGCGCGCCGGTGAAGCTCGACGCCACCTACACCACGCCCGACCAGTCGCACGCGATGATGGAGCCGCACGCCTCGGTCGCCGCCTGGGACGACGGCAGGCTGACGCTGTGGACCTCGAACCAGATGATCCACTGGGGCACCCAGGATATGGCGAAGACGCTCGGCATCCCGGTCGAGAACGTGCGCCTGATCTCGCCCTACATCGGCGGCGGCTTCGGCGGCAAGCTGTTCCTGCGCGCCGAGGCGCTGCTGGCGGCGCCGGCGGCCCAAGCCTCGGAAGTGTACATTCTCGACATCGGCCTGCCGCGCATCGACGGCTACGAATTGGCGCGCCGCCTGCGCCAGCGGCCCGCCAGCCGCGGCGCGCTGCTGGTTGCCCTGACCGGCTACGGCCAGGCGCACGACTTCACGTTGTCGAAAGGCGCCGGCTTCGACCACCACCTGGTGAAACCGGCGAACCTGGAGCAGCTCGAACGCATCCTGCGCGCGCATGCCGCCCCCGACACGCCGCACGCGGCGTGAACTCCTAAAACAGGGCGCCCTGGCGGCTGGTCAGGCGCCCGAAGCTGTCGCCCAGGAAGGGCAGGATGGCGTCGGCGATCGGCTCGAGCTGGCGCGTAAGGTAGTGCTCGTAGTCGATGCCCGAGCGCCGCGCCTCGAGCGGCTCGGGGCCGGCCAGGGTCATCACGTAGCGGATCCAGCCGCCGTTGCGGTAGATCGCCGGTCGCCCCTGGCGCAGGTGGAAGTCGTCGGCCATGCGCGCGGCGCGCACGTGCGGCGGGACGTTGCGTTCGTACTCCTCGAGCGCGCGGCGCAGGCGCTTGCGGTAGACCAGCAGGTCGTCGTGCTCGCCGCGCAGGGTGCGCGCCACGTAGTCGCGCACGTAGTCCTCGTACGGTTCGCCCTTGAACACGCGCAGGTAGAGCTCCTGCTGGAACCGCTGGGCCAGCGGCGTCCAGTCGGTGCGCACCGTTTCCAGGCCCTTGTAGACCATCTCCTCGCCGCCCGGCGTCGACACCAGGCCGGCGTAGCGCTTCTTGCTGCCCTCGTCCGAGCCGCGCACGGTCGGCATCAGGAAGCGCCGGTAATGGGTTTCGTATTCGAGTTCCAGCACGCTGTCCAGGCCGAGCTCCTCGCGCAGGCTGCGGTTCCACCATGCGTTGACGTGATCGACCAGGGCGCGGCCGATGCGCTCGGCGTCGACATCCTCGTGGGCGCGGCCGAGCCAGACGAAGGTGGAATCGGTGTCGCCGTAGATCACCTGGTAGCCCCGCTCCTCGATCAGTTCGCGCGTGCGGTGCATGATCTGGTGGCCGCGCATGGTGATCGAGGACGCCAGGCGCGGATCGAAGAAGCGGCAGCCCGACGAGCCCAGCACGCCGTAGTAGGCGTTCATGATGATCTTCAGGGCCTGCGACAGCGGCGCGTTGCGCTCGCGCTTGGCGGCGTCGCGGCCTTCCCAGACCTGGCGCACGATGCCCGGCAGGCAGTGCCGGGTGCGCGAGAAGCGCGCGCCGCGAAAGCCGGGCACGGTGCCGGCTTCGTCTTCGCGCAGGCCCTCGACCAGGCCGACCGGGTCGATCAGGAAGGTGCGGATGATCGACGGGTACAGGCTTTTGTAGTCGAGCACCAGCACCGAATCATAGAGGCCGGAGCGCGAATCCATGACGAAGCCGCCGGGGCTGTCGCCGCCGGGCACGTCGCCGATGTTCGGCGCCACGTAGCCCTGGCGATGCATCAGCGGGATGTACTGGTGCTCGAAGGCCGCCACCGAGCCGCCGCTGCGGTCGGCCGCCAGGCCGGTCACGCTGGCGCGCGCCATCAGGAATTCGAGCAGGTTCGTATGCGCGAAGATGCGCGTAACGAGCTCGCAGTCCTTCAGGTTGTAGCGCGCCAGTGCCGGCTTGTCCTCGGCGAACATGCGGTCGATCTCGGCCATGCGGTCGAAAGGATTGTCGATCGCCTTGCCCTCCCCCAGCAGTTGCTGGGCCACCGACTCCAGGCTGAACGAGGGGAAGCTCCAGGTGGCCGAGCGCAGCGCCTCGATGCCGTCGATGACCAGGCGCCCGGCGATGCAGATGAAATAGTGTTCCTGCTTGCCGCCATGCTCGCGCCATTCGATGGCGCTGCCGTCGCGGCCCAGGCGCAAGGGCCGCCCGTACTTCACGGCGTGCTCCTGCAGCACGCGCATGTCGAACTGCACCAGGTTCCAGCCGATGATCGCGTCCGGGTCGTGGTCGCGGAACCAGGCTTCCAGGCGCTCAAGCAGTTCGGCGCGCGTGGCGCACCAGTCGAGCGCGAAATCGACGGCGCTCGCGTCGCCGTTCGGCGGGCCGAGCATGTAGACCTGGCGCTGGCCGCAGCCTTCCAGGGCGATCGAATACAGCTCGCCCTGCGCGGTGGTTTCGATGTCGAGCGAGACCAGGCGCAGCACCGGGCGGTAGCCGGGCGACGGCTTGAGCTGGCCATGGGTCAGCAGGCGCGGGTCGGCCGGATCGGCGCTGCCGGCGAACTCGACTGGCGCCGTGACGAAGCGCTCCATCAGGTAGCGTTCGGGCGGGCGGATGTCGGCCTCGAACACGTCCACGCCCTGCTGGCGCAGGCGCTTTTCCAGGCGCAGCAGCTGGCGGTAGCCGCGGCAGTACAGGCCCAGCACCGGGCGCTGGCGGAAGTCAGCCAGCGCCAGTTCGCGCAGCTCCCAGCCGCCGTGGCGACCTTCCCCGCGCAGGACGAACTCGACCGCCTCGCGCTGCTCGCGCGGCACGAAGGCGATCGCTAGCTGGGGCGCCACGCGCACGCGCCGCGCGCCGTCGTCGGTGGCGAGCCAGAAGTCGACCTCGACGCCCGCGTCGGTATCGTTCCAGTGGCGCGTGAGCAGGAAGCCCCGCCCCGCCGCCTTGCCTGCCTCCGCCATCTTGCCCAAGTCCTCCGCGTCCAGGGCTGCCGCAGCGGCAGCCGGGCGGCATTATACCGCCGCGGACGGGCGAAGAGCCGTTACCCGTTGGCGGCGCGGCGCTCCTCGGGCACGGCCGCCTGCACGTCCAGCCAGGCTTCCGGCTGGTCGAGCTTGAGCAGCTGGGTCGGGTAGGCGAAGGGAATGCCCTCGCTGTCGAAGCGCTCGAACAGGATCACGTTGATGGCCTGCTGCACGTCCATATAAACGGTGTAGTCGCCGCTCTTCACGTAGTAGACGGTCTCGAACTCGAGCGAGGAAGTGCCGTAGCCCTTGAAGTGGGCGCGGTCGAAGGTCGCCTGCGCCTGGGCCTCGACCGCTTCGCGCAGGATCTGCGGGATCGCCAGCACCTGGGCCTTGCTCACCTTGTAGGGAACGCGGATAGTGAACAGCACGCGCCGGGTCTGCATGTGCTTGTAGTTGCGGATGCGGCTCTTGAGCAGGTCGCTGTTCGAGAACACGATCTGCTCGCCCCCCAGGCTGCGCAGGCGCGTGGTCTTCAGGCCCACGTACTCGACCGTGCCGAGCACGTCGTCGACGATGATGAAGTCGCCAACCACGAAGGGTTTGTCGAGCACGATCGAGAGCGACGAGAACAGGTCGCCCAGGATGTTCTGCATCGCCAGCGCCACCGCGATGCCGCCGATCCCGAGGCTGGCGACCAGGGTCGTGATGTTGACGCCGAAGTTATCGAGGATCATCAGGGCGATCACCACCCACAGCGCGGTGCGGGCGACGAAGCCCAGCGCCGCGGTCGAGGTGGTGCTGGCCGCGTCCTCGGCGCTGCGGCGCAGGCGGTAGTGGTGGAACCAGCCCTTGATGCCGACGTCGCCCCAGCGCGCCGCCTGCAGCAGCAGCACCGTGACGGTCAGGTGCTGCAGGAACAGCGCGCTGCGCTCGGGCATCGCCAGGCCCTGGGCGCCCGCGTACACGCCCATCAGCAGGATGAACACGGGATGGGTGGCGGTCAGGACCTTGACGGCCAGGTCGTCGAGATAGGTCACGGTATTCGGCGCGATGTGGGCCAGGCGCCGCAGCAGCAGGCCCTTGGCCGCATACAGCAGCACGATCACGGCCACGGCGATGCCGAAGGCGACCAGCCAGGCCTGGATGTCGTTGTTGGTGATGAGGTTACGCATGCTTCTCTTCTTTCTTGTTCCTTGTGGTTCCTTGTCAGGCGGCGTCCGCTTCCAGCGGCGGCTGGGCGCAGGCCGAGTCGACCGCGGCGAGGAAGTCCTCGCCCCAGCGCGCGACATCGTGCTCGGCGACGATCATGCCCATGCGCGCGGTGCGGTAGGCGCGCTCGTCCTCGCCCATCGAGAGCGCCTGATGCAGGGTCGCGGTCATCGCGTTGGCGTCGTAGGGGTTGGTCAGGAGGGCGCCGTGCAGCTCGACGGCCGCGCCGGCGAACTCCGACAGGATCAATACGCCCGAGTTGCCGGCGGCGCGCTTGGCGGCGACGAATTCCTTGGCCACCAGGTTCAGGCCGTCGCGCAGGGGCGTGATCCAGGCGACGTCGCAGGCCGCATAGTGGGCGATCACCTCGTCGAAAGGCAGGGAACGGTAGAAGTAGCGCACCGGCACCCAGCCCAGGGTCGAGAAGCGGCCGTTGATGCGGCCCACGGTGCGGTCGACCTCGACGCGCAGGCTCTCGTAGATCTCCATGCCGGGCGCCGCCGGGGTGATGATGTTCAGGAGCGTGACCTTGCCGATGTGTTCGGGATGCCGTTCCAGCAGGCGCTCGAAGGCCTGCAGCTTTTCCAGCGTGCCCTTCACGTAGTCGAGGCGCTCGATCGAGACGATGCCGGTGACTTCGCCCAGGTAGTCGCGGATCGCGCCGGCCTGCTCGCGCACCGCCGGCGTGGCGACCAGGGCCTCGATCATGGCGGCGTCGGTGCCGACCGGATGCGCGCCCAGGGCCACCCGCCTGCCGCCGACCTCGATCGCGCTGGTCATCGTGTCGACGCCGAGCGCGCAGCCGTAGGTCAGGAAGCGCGGCGCGCAAGGCGCGGTGCCGCACACGTCCACCGGGGCGAACGAGCGCACCGCGTCGACGAAGTTCTCGACGTAGCGCGGGATGTGAAAGCCCACGTAGTCGCACTGCAGCAGGCTGCCGATGATGTCGCGCCGCCACGGCAGGATGTTGAACACGTCGCTGGACGGGAAGGCCGTGTGGTGGAAGAAGGCGATGCGCAGGTCCGGGCGCAGCGGGCGCAGGAAGGCCGGCACCATCCACAGGTTGTAGTCGTGGACCCAGACCACGGCGCCCTGCGCCGCCTCGCGCGCGGCCTGCTCGGCGAACAGGCGGTTCACCTCCAGGAAGCGCTCCCAGTGGGCCTGGTTGAACTCGGCCTTGTCGGGGAAGGAGAAGATGATCGGCCAGAACGCCTCTTTCGAGAACTTCTTGTAGAAGATGTCGATGTCCTCGGCGGTGAGCGCCACGCGCGCGGCCACCAGGCTCGGGTAGCGCTCGGCGTCGACCTCGACGTGGGTCTCGAAATCGGCCGGCGCGCGGCTTTCCTGCTGCGACCACGCGACCCAGGAACCGCGCCCGCCGCCGGCGAAGAAGCGCAGCAGGGTCGGAATGATGCCGTTCGGGCTGCGCGGGCGGCGCCGGCACGGCACGCCGTTCTCGACTACCTCGTCGAACGGCTGGCGGTGGTAGACCATGACCAG
>DNCF01000248.1:0-7962 GCA_003484545.1 Massilia sp.
GTCAACCTGGAAAAGGCCCTGACCCTGGCCGAGCGCCTGGGCGGGCACCTGGTGTCGGGCCACGTCGACGGCCTGGGCACGGTGCACAGCTTCCAGCCGGTCGGCGAATCGCACGAACTCGTGATCGACGCGCCGCAGGAGCTGGCCAAGTTCCTGGCCTATAAAGGTTCGGTGGTGGTCAATGGCGTGTCGCTGACCGTCAACCGGGTCGAGGACCTGGCCGTGGACGGCAACAAGGTATGCCGCTTCTCGATCAACCTGATCCCGCACACGATCGAAGTCACGACCCTGAAGCACCTGCGCGCCGGCTCGAAGGTCAACCTCGAGATCGACCTGATCGCGCGCTACGTCGAGCGCATGCTGTCGGCCGCCAAGGCCTGAATCCGGAAATCACACCGACGGCGCTTCACTGCCCTCAGCGGAAGGTGAGCAGGGCGCCGGCCGATGCGGACGATGGCGCCGCCTCGCGCCGGATGCCGAAGCGCGCCAGGTAATCGGCCGCCGACGGCCGGTGCAGCCGCACGAGCTTCGTCGCGATCTCGCCGATCGAATCCGTGGTGCCGGTCTTCAGGAGGCCGCCAAGCGCGCTGACGATGGGCACGGTGTCCAGCGATTTGTTCAGTTTTTCCATGAACTGGTCGGGTTTCAGGATCATGGAGGTATCGAACTTGCGCGGACGTTCGATCCGCGCATCGGGTGCGACCAGGAGCAGGGTCTCGATCGACGCATCTCCCTGGCCGATGCTGTCCAACACCTGACGCAATACCCGGGCGTGGCGCTCGTTCTGCACCAGTGGCGAGCAGACGCCCTCGAAGCCGCTTTCGGCCCCGTTCCAGCGCACCACGTCGCCGTGCTCGCTGATCCGCATGCCTTCGACGAACAGCCTGGTGTTCAGCAGGGTGTAGCGTCCCATGCGGTGGATCAGGAGATGGTCGATCTGCGCCACCTCGCCATCGTCCGCCACCAGGCGCAGGTCGTGGACCACGGCCGTGCGCGTCGAATCCTTCAGATAGGCGTCGATGAGGTGGCTTGAGAGGCGTTCGCCCCGTATCCCGGCGCGCATGATGCGCAGCGCGCGTTCGATCCGCGCCTTCTTGTCCGGTCCGGCCATGGCCAGCATCTTCTCGAGCACCCCGAGAAACGGCCCCTTGTTGTCGATTTCCTTGTAGATCACGCTTGCCTCCTGCTAGGTCACTCAAAAAGTGTAGCGACGACGGCGAGGTCGATCATGATATTTACTTGCCTTAAGGCAAAATCTAGCATGCTGCCTGCAATTTGTTGCGCCCCGGACTCAGCCGAATCCGCGTAGACTGCGCCATATCAATCACACATGAGCCAGCCCGTACATAAAACCCGTGCCGAGGCGGCCTTTCAGGAGGAGACCCCATGCGATTCACCGATGTCCTCGGCAGGGCCGCGCTTGCCTGTGCCGTGCTGGCAGCCGGCAATGCCGCGGCCGCGCCGCTGCGCGACTACCGTGCGCCCGCCATCAGAGACGGCGGCGAACGCATCGCCGCCATCGAGGCCGACGCCGCCGCGCCCGGCAAGCCCTATCATGCCCAGGTGGTGGTGCGTGACGGCGCCACCGGCAAGATATTGGCCCGGTACGATCCTTGCGCCGGCTGCTCCTACGATTTCCCGAGCTGGTCGCCCGACCGCGCGAGCCTGGCCTTCATCGACGCCGACGCCGCGGCCGGCAGCGCCACGCTGTGGGTGGTGCGGGATGGCGAGCCGCGCGCGGCGGCATCGATCCGCGGCGTGGCCAACACCGCGCGCTGGTCGCCCGACGGCGCGCGCATCGCGCTGCTCGCCACCGTCGGCGCCAGGAAACAGACCGGCGCGGTCGAGGCCGGGGAGCGGCTGGTGGGCGAGATCGGGGTGAACGAGGACGCCCAGCGCATCGCCGTCGTCCCCGCCGGCGGCGGCGAGGCGCGCATGGTGTCGCCGCCCGACACCTATGTCTACGAGTACGACTGGACGCCCGACGGCCGCGGCTTCGCCGCCACCGGCGCCAAGGGCAACGGCGACAACAACTGGTGGGTGGCCGCGCTGGTCCACGTCGACCTCGCCAGCGGCGCGCTGCGCACGATCGCCGCGCCGACGACGCAGATCAGCCTTCCGCACGTGTCGCCGGACGGGCGCACGGTCGCCTTCGTCGGCGGCCTGATGAGCGACTTCGGCTCGGTTGGCGGCAACCTGTACACGGTGCCGCTGGCCGGAGGGGAGCCGGTCGACGTCACGCCCAACTACAGCGGCTCGTTCAACGGCCTGGCGTGGAAAGGGAAGACCCTGGTGGCGTCGGCGCTGCGAGGCAGCGAGATGACGGTTGTCGCGGTCGACCCGGCGGCGCGCAGCGCGCAGACCCTGTTCTCGCGAGCGGTCGGCGCCAGCGGTTCGCGCGACGGCCGCATCGTGTTCAGCCGCGACGCCGGCGCGGCGGTCGCGGTGTTCGAGACTTTTGAGAAGGCACCCTACATCGCGGCCGGCCGCTTACCCGAACTGGCGCAGGTGACGCGCGAGAACGACGGCTTCGCGCCCCAGGTGGCGGTGCGCAGCATTGCCTGGACCAACGAGGGCCTGCGCAGCCAGGGCTGGTTGCTCGGGCCGCGCAATCCCCAGGCCGGACGCAAGCACCCGATGGTCGTGATGGTGCACGGCGGTCCCGCCTCGGCGGCGATGCCGCGTTTCGTGGGCGAGGGCGAGTCGGCCTATCCGCTGGTGCGCGAACTGGTCGAGCGCGGCTACTACGTGTTCCAGCCCAACCCGCGCGGCAGCTTCGGCCAGGGCCTGGCCTTCACGGCGGCGAACCGGCGCGACTTCGGCGGCGGCGACTGGCGCGACATCCTGGCCGGCATCGACGCCGTCGTCGCCCAGGCGCCGGTCGACGGCAAGCGCCTGGGCCTGATGGGCCACTCCTACGGCGGCTTCATGACGATGTGGGGCGTGACCCACAGCACCCGCTTCAAGGCCGCGGTGGCGGGCGCGGGCATCGCCAACTGGATCAGCTACTACGGCCAGAACGGCATCGACCAGTGGATGGTGCCCTTTTTCGGCGCCACCATGTACGAGGACCCGGCGGTGTACCGCAAGGCATCGCCGATCGAATCGATCCGCAACGCGAAGACGCCGACCCTGATCTACGTCGGCGAGCGCGACGTCGAAACGCCGGCGGTGCAGTCGATGGAGTTCTGGCACGGCCTGAAGGCGATGAAGGTGCCGACCACGCTCGTCATCTACGAGGGCGAAGGGCATGCGATCCGCAAGCTCGAGCACCAGCTGGACCAGCGCAGGCGGACGGTGGAGTGGTTCGAGAAGTACCTGAAGCCTTGATCGCGGGCGGATGCTGATGTCCTGCGAACTGCGATGACTTCCACGGAGATGGACGTAGGGTGGGCACCCTGTGCCCACGCGTTACGTGCATTCGATTGATCCGCGACGGCGATGATTCGCTCGCTAGCGTCACCGGAAGCCACTACCGGTGACGTTTCCGGTGTTGGCCGGCGCCGCGTGGCGAGGACGGCTCGGCCAACGGCACGTGGAGACGTGCGTAACGCGTGGGCGCGGGGTGCCTACGCCGGCCGCGCCCACCCTACGGGTCACTTCGCGGCTGGGTCCTGCGTCGGTTGCTGCGTCCCTTTTTCCGGATACAACACCACCTGCACGTAATTCCCCGTGTTCAGGTAGCGCCGCGCCGCGTCCTGGACCTCGGCCGGGGTGAGCGCCTGGACGCGCTGTTCGTGGGTCAGGATCGCGGCCGGGTCGGTGCCGTCGATCAGCGCGGACTGCAGGCGGGCCAGCCAGTAGCCGTTCTCGCGCAGGGCCTTGCGGTGGTTCTGGATCCAGTTCTGCTTGACCTTGGCCAGGTCGGCAGCCGTCGGGCCTTCGCGCTTGAGGCGTTCGAATTCCTCGAAGGTGGCGGCCAGCACCTTGTCGACGTTCTCCGGGCCGGTCGGCAGGGTCACCGACAGCGAGTAGCTCTGGTAGGGAATGCGGCCGAGCGAGGCGCTGGCGCTGCCGCCGTAGATCAGCGACAGCTTTTCGCGCAGCACCTCGATGATGCGGATGTTCAGCACTTCGACCAGGGCCTGCAGGCGCATCTGCTCGAGCTCCGAGAACGCGGCGTCGCCGGTGAAGGTCAGCGAGACCGTGCTCTTCGGCTCGGTGCCGCTGTAGACCGCGCGCTTGACCACGCCCTTCACCGGGCGCAGGCCGACGTCGCGGTAGTCGGTCGGGATATCGGGCGTGGGCAGGCTGCCGAGGTAGGTCGCCAGCAGCGGCTTGACGGCCTGCAGGTCGAAGCTGCCGACCATCACGAAGGTCAGGTCCTTGGCGCTGGAGAAGCGTTCGCGGTAGATCGCGATGCTGCGGTCCAGGCTGATCTGCGCGAATTCCTCCGAACGCAGCGGACGCGGCGCGCGCGGATGGTTGTTGTAGAGCGTGGCGATCAGGGTGTCGCCGAAGCGTGCGCCCGGCTGGGCGAGGCGGTTGCGCGCGGCCTCGACCTGCTTGCCGATGAAGGACTTGAACAGGTCCTCGTCGCGGCGCACGCCCTGGAAGCGCAGCCACAGCATTTGCAGCATGGTCTCGATGTCGGTCGCGCCCGAGGAGGCGCCGACGACTTCGCTGTAGCCGGACAGGCCCATGGTCACCGCGGCCGCCTTGCCGGCCAGGACCCGCGACAAATCGAGCGGCGAATAATCCTTCAGGCCCATGCTGGCGACGATCGCGTTGGCGTAGCGCGCGTTGAGGATGTCGGCGTCGCCGTACAGGCTCTGGCCGCCGAAGCGCGCCGCGCTCATCACCACCTGGTCGTTGCGGAAGTCGGTGGGTTTCAGGATCACCTTGACGCCGTTCGACAGGGTCAGCCGGGTCAGGCCGAGCGCCTTGTCCTCGGACTCGGCGACGATGGCGCCGGCTTTCGGCGGGGTCTCCATCAGCGTCGTGCCGAGCGCCTTTTCCTCGCGCGGCTTGAGCTCGGCCTTCTCGGCGGCGGCCAGCGCCGCGAGCAGGGCCGATCCCTCGGGCGGCGGCATGTCGGCGCGCTCGATGCCGCTGTAGATCACCAGCTTGCCCGAGTCGGCGGGAATGGTGCGGCGCGCGTAGGCGTTCATCTCGTCCAGCGTGATCCCCGGCAGCAGCTCGGTGGCGTAGCCGTATTCGGCGGCGATGCCGGGAATCGGTTCCTGCTGCAGGAAGTTGCGCATGTACTCGCCGACGTAGGCGTTGGAGTCGGTCTTCTCGCGTTCGGCGTAGGCGCGCTCGAAGCTGCGCATCATGTCCTTCTTCGCGCGTTCCAATTCGGCGCTCGAGAAGCCGTAGCGGCGCGCGCGCTCGTTCTCGCGCACCAGGGCGTCGATCGCCTTCGGCGCGCCGCCCGGGCCGATCGCGGCGCTGGCATTGAAGGACTTGTAGAAGGGCGTCAGCTTGGCCAGCGCGCTGCCGCCGCGCAGGAAGGGCGGTTCGGCCTGCTGGGCCAGTTCCTGCAGGCGTCCGCCCAGCATGCCGGTGAACAGGCTCTCGACCAGCTGCTCGCGGTAGCCGCGCACGGTGTCGGGCTCGCGCACGGGCTGCACCGGATAGCGGATCAGGATGCTGTTCCCGCCGGCTTCCTTGTCGGTGACGATCACGGCCTCGGTGTCCTCGCGGCGCGGGATCTCGGCATAGGTGCGCGGGCGCGCCGGGCTCGGGTTCTTCAGCTTGCCGAAGTGGGCGCGGATCAGCTTCTCGGCCTGGGCCGGCTCGATGTCGCCGACCGCCACCACGGCCATCAGGTCGGGACGGTACCAGTCGCGGTAGAAGCGGCGCAGGGTGTCGGGCTTGAAGCTGCGCAGCACCTCTTCCTTCCCGATCGGCAGGCGCTCGGCGTAGCGCGAACCGTTGAAGATCTTCGGCCACACCTTCTTGCCGATGCGGTCGCCCGCGCCTTTGCCGAGCCGCAGTTCCTCGAGCACGATGCCGCGTTCCTTCTCGATCTCCTCGTCGTCGAAGGCCAGGCCGTGGGCCCAGTCTTCGAGCACCTGGAAGGCGCGCGCGACGTTCTCGGGGCGGTCGGTCGGGATCGGCAGGATGTAGACGGTTTCGTCGAACGAGGTGTAGGCGTTCAGGTCCGCGCCGAACTTCACGCCGATCGACTGCAGGTAGTCGATCAGTTCGTGCTTCTTGAAGTTGGCGGTGCCGTTGAAGGCCATGTGCTCGACGAAGTGCGCCAGGCCCTGCTGGTCCTCGTCCTCGAGGATGGAGCCGGCCTTCACCACCAGGCGCAGTTCGAGCCGGCGCTCGGGGCGCGCGTTCTTCTGGATGTAGTAGCTCAAGCCATTCGGCAGCTTGCCGACCTTGACCTGCGGGCCGACCGGGATCGGCGCGTCGAGCTGGATGGCGGCGCCGGCCACGCTGGAAAGCAGGGGCTGGAACAGGAGGAGGGCGGCAAGGCAGGTGTTTCTGGCGATCTGGGTCAGCATCGAGGTTCCGTTGAATGGTCGACGAAGGTCGGTGAGGCCCCATTGTACGGGCTGCCTGCTCAGAGCGCGACGTGGCCCGCCTCCAGCAGTGCCTGCATTTCGCGCGCCGGCAGCGGTGGGCTGTACAGGTAGCCCTGCAGCACCTCGCAACCGATGCGTCCCAGGAAGTCGCGCTGCGCGACCGTTTCCACGCCCTCGGCCACGACGCGCAGCGCCAGGCCGTCGGCCAGGGCCAGCGTGGCCTGGGCGATCGCCGCGCTGCGCGGGTCGGTCGTGATGTTGCGCACGAAGGCCTGGTCGATCTTCAGCTTGTCCAGCGAGAAGCGCGACAGGTAGCCGAGCGAGGAGTAGCCGGTGCCGAAGTCGTCCAGCGACAGCGACACGCCCATCGCGCGCAGTTCGGCCAGTTGGGCCTCGGCGGCGGTGGTATCGCCCAGCATCACGCTTTCGGTCAGCTCGATCTCCAGGTACTGCGGCTCCAGGCCCGATTCGAGCAGCGCCGCGCGCACCACGGCGGGCACGGTGCCGGCCTTGAACTGGTGCGCCGACACGTTCACCGCGACCGGCACCCGTGCCAGGCCGGCATCCTGCCAGGCCTTGTTCTGCAGGCAGGCCTGGCGGATCACCCAGTCGCCGATCGGCAGGATCAGGCCGGTGTCCTCGGCCAGCGGGATGAAGTCGGCCGGCGAGATGCGCCCCAGCTCCGGGCTGTGCCAGCGCAGCAGCGCCTCCATGCCGAGCACGCGGCCGTCGCGGCCCGCTACCTGGGGCTGGAAATGCAGCGCCAGTTCGGCGCGCCCGATCGCGCGCCGCAGGCGGGTCTCCAGGGCCAGCCAGCGCAGCGCCTGGGCGTTCATTTCGCCCTTGAAGAAGCGGAAGCCGTTGCGCCCGGCGTCCTTCTGGTGGGCGAGGGCGGCGTCGGCGGCCTTCAGCAGGTCGCCCGGCGCGTCGCCGTCGCGCGGGAACACGCTGATGCCGATGCTGCCGGTGACGACCACGTCGTGCCCGCCCACCGAATGCGGCTGGGCGATGGCGTCGATCAGGCGCCGGGCGGAGAAGATGATGTCCTCGGTGTCCTCGCAGCCGGTCAGCAGCAGCACGAATTCGTCGCCCGACAGGCGCGCCACGGTGTCGAGCGGACCGGCGATGCCCCTGGCGCGCCTGGCCACTTCGCGCAGCAGGGCGTCGCCGGCGGCGTGGCCCAGGCTGTCGTTGATGCGCGAGAGGCGGTCGACGTTCACCAGCAGCAGGGCCAGCTGGCCGCCGTTGCGGCGCGCGGCGGCGATCGACTGCTGCAGGCGGTCGTGGAACAGCGAACGGTTCGGCAGCTCGGTGAGCGCATCGTGGTTCGACAGGAAATCGAGCTGGTTGTGGGCGGCGATCAGGGCCGACATGTCGGTCGAGACCGAGACGTAAGCGGTGAGCGCGCCTTGTTCGTCGCGCACGGCGCTGATGCTGATGCGTTCGGGGTAGACCTCGCCGTTCTTGCGCCGGTTCCAGATCT
>DNCF01000248.1:8169-8632 GCA_003484545.1 Massilia sp.
GCGCCGGTTCCAGATCTCGCCGCGCCACTGGCCGTGCTGCTCCAGGCTGGCCCACAGCGCGCGGTAGAAGCCGGCGTCGTGGCGGCCCGAGCGCAGCAGGCGCGGATTCATGCCCATCACCTCGGCTTCGCTATAGCCCGTGATCTTTTCGAAGGCCGGGTTGACCGCCACGATGTTGGCGCAGGCATCGGTCATCACGATGCTTTCCTGGGTGCAGTCGAAGACCTGGCGCGCCAGTTCCAGCCGGTGCTCGCTCTCGCGCAGGGCGGCGTCGGCGCGTGCGCGGGCGGTCGCTTCCAGCTGCAGCTGGGCCGCGTGGCGCTGGACCACGCCGTACAGGTTCAGGTTCTCGTAGGCGACCGCCAGGTGCGCTCCCAGGGCCGCGGCCCATTGCTCGTCGTCGGCGTCGAACGGCGCCTTGCCGGGCGCGCGCAGGAAGTACATCCAGCCGTGCAGGTGGCGC
>DNCF01000249.1 GCA_003484545.1 Massilia sp.
GAGGTGTTGTACCAGGCGCCGACCTTGTAGCTGCCAGGCAGGCCCCGATACGGGCCGGTCTGCGGCTGCCAGCCGAATTCGACCGGGATCAGGGCGCCGGTCGTGCCGTGCGGATTGTTCGGATGCAGTCCCTTGCGCACGGCGTAGCCGTCGTCGAGGTAGCGCGGGTTGACCTGGTAGACGCCCAGCTGCAGGTAGCTGTCGCGCGAGGTGTTTACTTTGGCGACGCCCGCCCAGACGCTGACCGGCCAGTTGGCCCAGTAGCTGCCGACCAGGTTGCCCGGCTGCGAACCGCAGAAGCTCAGGTTCTGGAAATCGCAGGAAAAGCCGGCGAAGTCGGCGCCGATGCCCATGCGGCCGGCCTTCAGGATCACCCTGCCGTCCAGCAGCGCCTGCTCGAGATGGAGGTCGGTCAGGCGCCAGGTCTGGCCGCGGCCGTACACTTCCTGGACCTGCTGGAAGGTGCCGAGCCCGGCGTCCGTGCTCAGGTTCTTGCCGTTGCGGTTGGTGACGGTGGCCTTGAAAGTGGCGCCCTGCCAGCCCCAGAGCCGGTCCAGGTCGAGGGCACTGCCCAGCACCCATTGGTCGCTGTAGCGGGTCAGTGCGCGGGTCCCGCCCTCGCTGTTGTGCGCCAGTTCCGAGGTATAGCCGAAGTCGAAGGAAACGCCCTGTTCGGCCAGGCGCGCGCGCTGGCCGTTCCAGTCGCCGAACAGGTAGGGGCCGGCGTCGGCGGCCAGGGCGAACCCGGGCGCCAGCAGGCCAAGTGTCAGCGCCGCGGCAATGGTGGTCTTGCGTGAGATGGTATGCATGGTGTGGTAGCTTCCGGCAATGCGGCGGCACGGCCGGTCCCGGCGGGAGCGGCCATGCGTGTCCGGATGGTGTCGGAATGTGAAAGTGAAAGGAGAAAGGGGAAAGGAGCAAAGAAGGAAACAGCACGCGCCGCACCGCGGGGGCGGCGCGTGCTGTCGACGAATCACACGTCTTTACTTGCGCTTACGTGTCGTTACTTCCTGGTTGCGGGAGCGGCAACCCCGTCAGGCAGGGCATAGGCAACGATCTCGTCGCCCATCGCGGTGCCCAGCGAGCCGTGGCCGCCGGCCATCACCACGATGTATTGCTTGCCGGTCTTGTCCGACACATAGCTCATCGGGGTGGCCTGGCCGCCCGCGGGCAGGCGGGCCTTCCAGATTTCCTTGCCGTTGCTGACGTCGTAGCCGCGGATGTAGTAATCCAGGGTGCTGCTCAGGAAGGTGACGCCGCCGCCGGTGGTGACCATACCGCCCAGGCTGGGCACGCCCAGCGGCAGGGCAATCGGCACCGGAGCGCTGTCGCGGGTCGTGCCGTTCTTGTGCATCCAGACCTTCTTCATGGTCTTCAGGTCGACCGCGGCCACGTAGCCCCAGGGCGGTGCCTGGCACGGGAAGCCCAGCGGCGACAGGAAGGGGCTGATCTCGACGGCGAACGGAATGCCGGTCTGCGGTTGCAGGCCCATCTCGCCGCCGGTGCCGCCCTTGGCGTTGGCTTTCTCGCGCGGCACCAGGCGTTCCAGGAAGCCCATGTAGTTGGGATTCAGGATCAGCAGCTGGCGCACGGGATCGACGCTGGCGCCGCCCCATTCGAAGATGCCCAGCGGGCCTGGAGAGATGATGGCGCCCTTGCCTTTCTCGCCCACGGTCTGCGGGGTGAACGGACCTTCGTAGCGGTGGTTCTTGTAGATGATGCGGCAGGCCATCTGGTCGAACGGCGTGGTGCCCCACATGTCGGTCTCGCTGATGTTACGTTCCGGCAGGAAGCTCAGCGCCGAGTAAGGCTGGGTCGGCGACAGGCGGTCGCCGGGGGCGGGGTTATCCGTCGGCACCGGTTTTTCCGGCGCCGGCACGACCAGCGAGCCATTGCGGCGATCGATCACGAAGATGTGGCCAGTCTTGGTCGTCGCGACCACCGACGGCACCTTGCCCTTCGGCGTGTCGATGTCGACCAGGGTCGGCTGGCCGCCGATGTCCATGTCCCAGATGTCGTGGTGGACGGTCTGGTAGACCCAGCGCAGCTTGCCGGTCGCCAGGTCGAGCGCGACGATGGCGCTGTTGAAGCGCTCGCCGTTCTTGTTGCGCGTGCCGCCCCAGGTATCCGGGGTCTCGTTGCCCATCGGGATATACACCATGCCCAGCTTCTCGTCGATGCTCGACACGCCCCAGGAATTCGGGGAATTGCGGACGTAGGTTTCGCCTTCGGTCAGCGGATTGGTCTCGTCCGGGCGGGCGGGATCCCAGTTCCATGCCAGCTTGCCGGTGACCGGATCGTAGCCGCGGATGACGCCGGACGGCTCGTCCGTCGAGGCGTTGTCGGTCACGCTGGCCGCCATCACGATCATGTTCTGCGCCACCGCGGGCGGCGAGGTCGGCATCAGCATGCCGCGGGTCTTGACCGGGTGTCCCTTGTAGAGGTCGACGACGCCGTTTTCGCCAAAGGAGGCGCAGGATTTGCCGGTATCGGCATTGACAGCGATCAGGGTGCCGTCCATGGTCGGCGCGATGATGCGGCGCGGGCACTCCATGGTCGCGGCATCGGCGCGTGCGGGAGCGCCGTTCAGCGCCGGCGCGTTGGCGTCCCAATAGGACACGCCGCGGCAGATCATGTGCTGGTAATGGGCGGCGTCGCGGTTGATCTTCGGATCGTGGCGCCAGATTTCCTTGCCGGTGTCCGGATCGAGCGCAATCACGATATTGTGCGGCGTGCACATGTACAGCATGCCGTTCACCTTCAGCGGGGTGACCTCGTTGGCGATCTCGCCCGGGTCGGTCGGGCCCTTGAAGTCGCCGGTGTGGAAGCTCCACACCTGCTTCAGCTGGCCGACGTTGGCCGGCGTGATCTGCGCCGCGGGCGCATAGCGGTCGCCGTAGCCGGAGCGGCCGTAGGCCGACCAATCGTTGACGGCAACGCCGGCGGCATCGTGGGTGCCGACGCCGGCCATGTTTTCCTCCGCGACGACGCCGTGGAGGTCATGGTAATCCTGGAACAGCGCGACCACGCCGACCAGCAGCGTGACCAGGGCCGATGCGACCAGCGCCTTGCGGCCGGCGTCCATGCCTTCGGCGGGCTTGTCCAGGCGCCGGTCGACGAAGGGCAGGAGCAGCCAGACGGCGGCGGCAAACCAGATATCGAGTCGCGGCAGCAACTGCCACCAGTCGAACCGGACTTCGACCAGGGACCAGGCGACGGTCACGATCAGGATCGCCGCCATCAGGCCCAAAGCAGAACGGCGTCGCTTGAGAACAAGGACGCCGTTGATGATCAGTGCCAGGCCCGACACCAGGTAGTAGACCGACCCGCCGAGTGTGGCCAGGTAGATGCCCCCGCCGAGCAGGGCCAGGCCGAGGAGAATGAAAATGGATCCGGTAATTGTGAGAAGCGGTCCGGACCGCGAAGAGGGGTTCATAAAAGTCCTTGGGAAAGTTCCAGGGCGCTATGATATGCTCCCATCAGCAGTTTGTAAACCGCATGGTTTCTTAATTTTCTAACAATAATACGAATACTGACCCATCATCTGAGGAGAAAAATGGACAAGGACGAACGGCCCAAGGTGGGCCGGCCCGCCAGCTATACACCGGAACAGCTGCTCGACCGCCTGGTCGAGGCGGCCATCGCCATCCTTGACGAACAGGCCGCCAATGCCGATTTCAGTGTCGCGCAGGTTGCACAGCGCGCGAAGGTATCGAAACGCAGCGTGTACACGGTTATTTCGAGCAAGGAAGAATTGATCGGACACATCATCGAGCGCGGCGCCAAGGTCGCCACCACCATGCTCGATTTGCCGGTGGCAAGCGCGCAGGATGCGCGCACGGTACTGGGCCGCTTTCTGGTGGAGTGGGTCCGCTTTGCCTGCGGCGCCCAGGCGATCGGGCTCTACGTGCTGGCCATCCGCGAGCGCAGCCGCTTTCCCGCCATTGGCGAAGCCTACTACCGCAACCGCAACGAACACGGTTTGAACCAACTGGTCGCCTGGCTGGAACGCATGCGCAAGAAGAATTTTTGCCCGGTGCCGGACGCCTTGCTGACGGCCGACCTGGCCTTGAACATGGCCGCGTCCGAGCGCCAGCGCATCCTCGCGCTGGGCATCGACGCCCCCTATGGAGAGCGCGAACTGGCCGAACGCGTCGAGTTCATCCTGCAGTTCGTCTTTCGCGAACCCGCCGCCGGCACGCGCCGAGCGGCATCCATTTCTGACAGGAGCAAGGAATGATCAAACTGAGTGTCATGTACCCGGCCGGCCCCGATGCGGTGTTCGACCACGCCTACTACCGCGACGTCCACATGCCGCTGCTGAAGCAGCGCATGGGCGCAGCCTGCAGGCGCTACAGCATCGACCGGGGCACCGGCGGCGTCGCGCCCGGCAGCGCACCGGCGTACCTGGCGATGTGCCACGTGTACTGCGACTCGGTGGAAGCGCTCATGGCCGGCATCGGCCCCCACGCCGCCGAGCTGGCGGCCGACCTGGCCAACTTCACCAACGTCACGCCCGTGCAGCAGATCAGCGAAGTGGTGGCCGAAGAGGTCTGAGGATCGATGATGAAGGAAGCCGCGCAGGGACGGACTGGCGTCCGCCCCGACGCGGCTTAAGCCTGGCTGCAGCTTACACGCCGACCATCGAGACGGCCTTGGTGTTGAGGTAGGCTTCCAGCGCCTCCGGTCCGCCTTCGGAGCCGTAGCCGGAATCCTTGATGCCGCCGAAAGGCAGTTCGGCGCTCGGCGTGGCCGGCTGGTTAATCCACAGCATGCCGACCTCGACGCGGTTCATCAGCAGGTGGGCGTTCTTGATCGAGCGCGTGAAGGCATAGCCGGCCAGGCCATAAGGCAGGCGGTTGGCCTCGAGGATCGCTTCTTCCAGGCTGTCGACGCCGCGGATCGCGGCGACCGGGCCGAAGGGCTCGTCGTTGAACACGCTCGCTTCGAGCGGCACGTCGGCCAGGATGGTCGGCGCGAAGAAGTTGCCGGTCTCGCCGACGCGCTTGCCGCCAAGCGCAACGGTCGCCCCCTTGGCCTGGGCATCCTCGACCACCTTGCTGATTGCCGCCACGCGGCGCGCGTTGGCCAGCGGACCGAGGGTCGTGCCCTCGACCAGGCCGTCGCCCAGCTTCAGCCCTTCGGCATGCTTCACGAAAGCGCGCGTGAATTCTTCCTTGATCGCGTTATGGACCAGGAAGCGGGTCGGCGAAATGCAGACCTGGCCGGCATTGCGGAACTTGGCGGCGCCGGCGGCCTTGACGGCCAGCGCGACGTCGGCGTCCTCGGCGACGATCACCGGCGCGTGGCCGCCCAGTTCCATCGTCACGCGCTTCATGTGGGCGCCGGCCAGCGCGGCCAGCTGCTTGCCGACCGGGGTCGAGCCGGTAAAGGTGACCTTGCGGATGACCGGGTGCGGAATCAGGTAGCCGGAAATCTCGGCCGGGTCGCCGAACACCAGCCCCACCACGCCCGGCGGGATGCCGGCATCGACGAAGCACTGCAGCAGCGCCGCCGGCGAGGCCGGGGTCTCTTCCGGCGCCTTGCACAGGAAGGAGCAGCCGGTGGCCAGCGCCGCGCCGAGTTTACGCACGATCTGGTTGATCGGGAAGTTCCACGGCGTGA
>DNCF01000250.1 GCA_003484545.1 Massilia sp.
GTGGAAGACGCGGCCCAGGACCTGGCGATGCGCCTGCTGCCGCCCCTGACGGGGCCGGAGAACCTGGCCGCGTCGAAGGCCGCGCTGGCCGCAATGCGGCGCCAGGGCATCACCAGCTTCCTGGACGCCTGGACCGATCGCGAGACCATGACGGCCTTCGCCACGCTGCAGCGCCAGGGCCGGCTGAGCGCGCGCCCATTTCGCGGTGCTGGTCGAGCTCGACAAGGGAACGAGCCCGCGGAGCGCAGTCGCCGAGGTGCTGAAGCAGCAACAGCGCTTCGACCAGGGGCCGACCCGTGCCGCGCCGTCGATGCAGGTGCGCCACGCCAAGCTCTTCATGGATGGCGTGATCGCCGCGCCCGCGTTCACCGGCGCCATGCTCGCACCTTATCTGGTCAACACGGGAACCGAAGACCAGCCGAACTGGCAGCCGGGTTCGAGCGATGGGCCGCCGAGCTACTTTTCGGCCCCGGCCCTGCGCGCCACGCTGGCGGAACTGGCCAGGGCCGGCATCGATCCCCACATCCATGCCGACGGCGACCGCGCGGTGCGCGAATCGCTCGATGCCGTCGCCGCGCTGCGCGCCACGGAAGAAGGGAAGAGGGCGCGCCCGGCGATTGCCCACGCCGAGATCGTGGATCCGGGTGACTACGCGCGCTTCGCCCAACTCGGCGTCGTGCCCGTGTTGTCCTTCCAGTGGGCCAAGCCGGCGCCGGACACCGTCGGCGCGCTCGCACCCTATCTCGGCCCGGCGCGCTACGCCACCGTGCAGCCGCAGGCGCTGCTGCTGGAGGCCGGCGCCCGCCTCGCCTACGGCAGCGACTGGCCGGTCGATCCTCTCGACGCCTGGTTTGCGTTGAAGGTGGCCGTCACGCGCACCGCCGCACCTGGCGCGGGCAAGGAGTATGCCGAACGCCTGACCGCGCAGCCGGGCATGCCGCGCGCGGCGGTGCTGCGGGCGACGACGATCGACGCGGCCTGGACCCTGCGCCAGGAAGCGTCGACCGGCTCGCTGGAGGTGGGAAAACTGGCCGACCTGATCGTCCTCGACCGCAACTACTTCACGATTCCCGAAGAGGACATCGCCAACATCCAGGTGCTGCAGACCGTGGTCGGCGGCAAGGTCGTGTACGAGGCCGAGGGACAGCCGTTCAGGCCATGAGCTGGGCCACGATCTCCAGCGACTTCAGGCGCTTGGCCGGATCGAAGACGTCGCACACGATCATCAATTCGTCGGCGCCGGTCTCGGCGACCAGCCGGTCCAGGCCCGCGCGCACGGTGTCGCGGCTGCCGATCACGCTGCAACCGAGCATCCGCCCGGCCTGGAATTTCTCCGCGGGCGTCCAGTAGGCCTCGATATCCTCGACCGGCGGCTGCATCAGGCCCGGCACGCCGCGGAACAGGTCGGCGAAGGCCATCTGCTGCGAGGTCGCCAGGTAGTGCGCTTCCTCGTCGGTATCGGCCGCGATCACGTTCACGCCGACCAGCGCATACGGCTTGTCCAGCTGCGCCGAGGGTTTGAAGTGCGAACGGTAGTAGTCGAGCGCCTGGTGCAACATCTGCGGCGCGAAGTGCGAAGCGAAGCCGTAAGGCAGGCCCAGGTGGGCCGCCAGCTGGGCCCCGAACATGCTGGAACCGAGGATCCAGAGCGGCACCGCGGTGCCCGAGCCCGGCACGGCCTCGATGCCGCCGACCTGGCCGCCAGGCGCGAGGAAGGCCTGCAGCTCGAGCACGTCCTGGGGAAAGTTCTCGGCGCTGGCCGGGCTGCGGCGCAGGGCGCGCAGGGTGGTCTGGTCGGTGCCCGGGGCGCGGCCCAGGCCGAGGTCGATACGGCCGGGGAACAGGGTTTCCAGGGTGCCGAACTGCTCGGCGATCACGTAGGGCGCATGGTTCGGCAGCATGACGCCGCCGGCGCCGACGCGGATGGTGCTGGTGCCGGCCGCGATGTGGGCGATCACGAGCGAGGTGGCGGCCGTGGTGACGGCCGGCATGTTGTGGTGCTCGGCCACCCAGATGCGGCGGTAGCCCAGCCGTTCGGCGTGCTGCGCCAGCGTCCTGGCGTCGTCGAGGGCGGTGCGGCGGTCCGAGCCCTGGCGCACGCGGCCAAGCTCAAGAATGGAAAGTGGGGTCATGGTGTGTTCTCGATGTGGGGGAAACCGCGCTGCCGCGGCGGCCGCGCCGCCAGGGCGGATTGCCCACACAGGGACGGAGCCTGCCCGTGACCATGCCTGCGCACGGGGCGGGGCCGGCGGCTGCGCTGATGATCTGCGGATGATAGTCGATTACGCGCATTTGCGCTGACGACGGCCGCGCCGGCCGGTCACCCCTCGTGCTAGACCCTGCGCTCGTCCGCTTTCGTGTCCGCCAGCTTTTCCCAATAACCCGGGCCGTTGTAGATGTCCTTCAGATAATCGATGAAATGGCGGATCTTCGCCGGCAGGTAGCGCTGCTGGGGATAGACGGCCTGGATCGGATAGTCGTTGACGGCGAATTCGTCGAGGACGGTGACCAGTTCGCCGCGCTTGAGTTCGGCCTGGATCTCCCAGGTCGAGCGCCAGCCGATGCCCAGGCCCTGCTTCACCCAGTCGAACAGCAGTTCGCCGTCGTTGCAGGCCAGGTCGCCGTCGACCCGCACCGCGAACAGCCTGCCGTCGCGGGTGAAGGTCCAGCCGCGCTGCTGGCCGCCCTGCAGGTTGAACGCGAGGCAGTTGTGGCGCACCAAGTCCTCGGGCGCGGCCGGCACGCCGTGGCGTTCGAAATAGGCCGGCGTGCCGCAGACCACGCGGCGGTTGGGGAAGAGCGGCACCGCGACGTAGTTTGGGTCCTGCACCTCGCCGATGCGGATCGCCATGTCGTAGCCTTCGCGCACCAGGTCGACCACGCTGTCGGTGAAGTTGAACGACATCTTCAGTTCCGGGTGGATCGCGCGGAAGGGCGGGGCGTGCGGGGCCACGTGCGAGCGGCCGAAGGCGGCCGGCGCCGAGACCACCAGGTGGCCGCGCACCGTGCTGCGCCCCGCGCTGATGCTGTTCTCGGTGATCTCGAAGTCGCGCAGCAACTGGCGGCAGGGCTCGAGGAACTGTTCGCCCAGGGCCGTGAGCGACAGGCCGCGCGTGGAGCGGTGCATCAGGCGCACGCCGAGCCGGCCTTCGAGCGCATCGAGGCGCCGGCCCATCACCACCGGCGTCACGCCCTCCATCAGCGCGGCCGCGGCGAAGCTGCCCTTCTCGGTGACGAGGACGAAACTGCGGATCTCGGTATAGCGGTCCATGCCTGCCTCACTCCATACTTTTAGTATCGACAGAGGCAATAGTAGCAGCAATTCAACATTTCTGGCCCCGGCGCTATCCTGATTTGGAAGATCCGATCAATCCAAGGCAAGGGAGGCGACTATGGCCCGTATGAGGGCAATCGATGCGGCAGCGGCCGTGCTGCGCAAGGAAGGGACAGGCAAGGTGTTCGGGGTGCCGGGCGCCGCGATCAACCCGCTGTATTCGGCGATGAAGAAGAACGGCGGCTTCGAGCACGTGCTGGCGCGCCACGTCGAGGGCGCCTCCCACATGGCCGAGGGCTATACCCGCGCGCGGGCCGGCAACATCGGCGTGTGCATCGGCACCTCGGGCCCGGCGGGCACCGACATGATCACCGGCCTGTACTCGGCCTGGGCCGATTCGATACCTATCTTATGCATCACCGGCCAGGCGCCGCGTGCCCGCCTGTACAAGGAAGACTTCCAGGCGGTCGACATCGAATCGATCGCCAAGCCGGTCACCAAGTGGGCGGTCACGGTGCGCGAGCCGGCCCTGGTGCCGCGCGTGTTCCAGCAGGCCTTCCACATCATGCGCTCGGGCCGGCCCGGCCCGGTCCTGATCGACCTGCCGTTCGACGTGCAGATGGCCGAGATCGAGTTCGACATCGAGACCTATGCCTCGCTGCCGGTCTACAAGCCGTCCGCGACCCGGGCCCAGGCCGAAAAGGCGCTGGCCATGCTGAACGCCGCCGAGCGCCCGCTGATCGTCTGCGGCGGCGGCGTGATCAATGCCGATGCGGCCGCGCGCCTGCAGGAATTTGCGGAACTGGTCGGCGTGCCCGTGGTCCCGACCCTGATGGGCTGGGGCGCGATCCCCGACGACCATCCGCTGATGGCCGGCATGGTCGGCCTGCAGACCTCGCACCGCTACGGCAATGCGACCATGCTGGCGTCGGACTTCGTGATCGGCATCGGCAACCGCTGGGCCAACCGCCACACCGGCTCGGTCGAGGTCTATACCAAGGGGCGCAAATTCGTCCACATCGACATCGAGCCGACCCAGATCGGGCGCGTGTTCGATCCCGACTATGGCATCGTGTCGGACGCCGGCGCCGCGCTCGACCTCCTGATCGACGTCGCGCGCGGCCTGAAGCTGATCGGCGGCCTGCCCGACCGCGGCGCCTGGGTGGCCGAGTGCCGGGCGCGCAAGCGCACCATGCTGCGCAAGACCCATTTCGACGGCGCGCCGCTCAAGCCCCAGCGCGTGTACGAGGAGATGAACCGCGCCTTCGGGCCCGACACCTGCTACGTCAGCACCATTGGCCTGTCGCAGATCGCCGCCGCCCAGTTCCTGCACGTGTACAAGGAGCGCAACTGGATCAATTGCGGCCAGGCCGGCCCGCTGGGCTGGACCATTCCGGCCGCCCTCGGCGTGTGCGCAGCCGATCCCGAACGCGAGGTGGTCGCCATCTCGGGCGACTACGACTTCCAGTTCATGATCGAGGAGCTGGCCGTCGGCGCCCAGTTCAAGCTGCCCTACCTGCATGTGGTGGTCAACAACGCCTATCTCGGCCTGATCCGCCAGGCCCAGCGCGGTTTCGACATGGACTACTGCGTGCAGCTCGCCTTCGAGAACATCAACGCGCCCGAGCTGGAAAGCTATGGGGTGGACCATATCGCCGTGGCCGAAGGCCTGGGCTGCAAGGCGCTGCGGGTGCGCCGCGCCGAGGACATCGGGCCGGCCTTCGGCCAGGCGCGCGCCTGGATGCGCGAGCACCGGGTGCCGGTCGTGGTCGAGATCATCCTGGAGCGCGTCACCAACATCGCGATGGGCACCGAGATCGATGCCGTCAACGAGTTCGAAGCCCTGGCCGTGCAGCGCGAGGACGCGCCCACCGCCATCGCCAACGTCTGAAGGAGAAAGACCATGCCAAGATTTGCCGCCAACCTGACGATGCTGTTCAACGAGCTGGCCTTCCTCGATCGTTTCGAAGCCGCAGCGAATGCCGGCTTCAAGGGCGTCGAGTACCTGTTCCCCTATGCTTATGATGCCGCGGCCCTGGCCGAACGGCTCGACCGCCTGCAGCTGGTCCAGGTCCTGCACAACCTGCCGGCCGGCGACTGGGAGAAGGGCGAGCGCGGCATCGCCTGCCACCCTGGCCGGGTCGGCGAATTCCAGGACGGCGTCGGCCGCGCCATCGACTACGCCCGCCTGCTCGGCTGCAAGCAGGTGAACTGCCTGGCCGGGATCGCACCGGCGGACGCCGACGCTGACGCGGTGCACCGCACCTTCGTCGACAACCTGCGCTTCGCGGCGGAGAAGCTGAAGGGGGCCGGCATCCGTCTCCTGGTCGAGCCGGTCAACACGCGCGACATCCCGGGCTTCTACCTGAACCGCACCGAGCAGGCGATTGCCATCCTCGACGAGGTCGGGTCCGACAACGTGTTCCTGCAGTACGACATCTACCACGCCCAGCGCATGGAGGGCGAACTCGCCAACACCATCGAGCGCCACCTGGCGCGCATCGCCCACATCCAGCTGGCCGACAATCCGGGGCGCAACGAGCCGGGCACGGGCGAGATCAACTACGCCTGGCTGCTGCGGCACATCGACCGCCTCGGCTACGACGGCTGGATCGGCTGCGAATACAAGCCGGCCGCGGACACCCGTGCGGGACTTGGCTGGATCGAGGCCCTGGCCTGAACGACGACAACAAGACAAAACAAGACATCAAGGAGAACGACATGGCAACGATCGGATTCATTGGGCTGGGCATCATGGGTGCGCCGATGGCGGGACATCTCGCCAACCACGGACACCGCCTGTTCACCTACACGCATGGCGAGACGCCGGCCTCCCTCATCGAGGCCGGCGCGGTGGCCTGCGCCAACAGCGCCGAGGTCGCAAGGCAGGCGGACGTGATCATCGTCATGGTGCCGGACACGCCCCAAGTGGAAGAAGTGCTGTTCGGCGAATTCGGCGTGGCCGCCGGGCTCACCGAAGGCAAGGTGGTGGTCGACATGAGCTCGATCTCGCCGGTGGCGACCAAGGATTTCGCGAAGCGCATCCGCGAATTCGGCTGCGAGTACCTGGACGCGCCGGTGTCGGGCGGCGAGGTCGGCGCCAAGGCGGCCAGCCTCACCATCATGGTGGGCGGCAGCGAAGCGGCCTTCGACCGGGTGCGTCCGCTGTTCCAGCTGATGGGCAAGAACATCACCCTGGTCGGCGGCAACGGCGACGGCCAGATCACCAAGGTCGCCAACCAGATCATCGTGGCCCTGACCATCGAGGCGGTCGGCGAGGCCCTGCTGCTGGCGGCCAAGGCCGGCGCCGATCCGGCCCGGGTGCGCGAAGCGCTGATGGGCGGCTTCGCCTCCTCGCGCATCCTGGAAGTGCACGGCGAGCGCATGGTCAAGCGCAACTTCGCGCCGGGCTTCCGCATCGACCTGCACCGCAAGGACCTGAACCTGGCGTTGACCACTGCGCGCCAGCTCGGCGTGGCGCTGCCGAACACCGCCACCGCCCAGGAGCTGTTCAACACCTGCGCGGCCCACGAGGGCGGCAGCTGGGACCACTCGGCCATGGTGCGGGCGCTGGAAATCATGGCCAACTTCTCCATCGGCCAGGAAGCCTGATGGACGCCGGCCACCGCGAACTGCTGGCGCGCATGTTCGAGGCCGCGGTCGACGCGGCCCAGCCGGCGCGCCGCATTCCCCTCTACCTGCCCGAGCCGCCGAAGGGACGCACCGTCGTCATCGGCTTCGGCAAGGCCTCGGCGGCGATGGCGCAGGCGTTCGAACGCGCCTGGCCGGGGCCGCTGAGCGGCCTGGTGGTCACGCGCTACGGCTATGCGGTGCCCTGCGAGCGTATCCGCATCGTCGAGGCGGCCCATCCGGTGCCGGACGCCGCCGGGCTGCAGGCGGCGCGCCAGATGCTGGAGACGGTGCAGGGCCTGGGTCCGGACGACCTGGTGATCTGCCTGGTGTCCGGCGGCGGCTCGGCGCTGCTGCCCTTGCCGGGTGCCGGCATCGCGCTGGAAGACAAGCAGGCCATCAACCGCGCGCTGCTGGCCTGCGGCGCCAGCATCACCGAGATGAACTGCGTGCGCCGCCACCTCTCGCGGATCAAGGGCGGGCGTCTGGCGGCGGCCTGCCATCCGGCGCGCGTCGTGAACCTGCTGATCTCGGACGTGCCAGGCGACGATCCGGTCGACATCGCCTCCGGGCCGACGGTGGGCGACGCGACGACCTGCCAAGATGCGCTGGCGATCGTGCGGCGTTACGACATCGCGCTGCCTCCAGGCGCGCGGGCCCTGCTCGAGAGCGGGCTTGGCGAAAGCATTAAACCGGACGATCCGCGCCTGGCCCGGGTCACGACTCACCTGATCGCTTCGCCCCAGATGGCGCTCGAAGCGGCGGCGGAGGTGGCGCGCGCGGCCGGCGTCACACCCGTGATCCTCGGCGACAGCATCGAGGGCGAGGCGCGCGAGGTGGCCAAGGTCATGGCCGGCATCGC
>DNCF01000232.1 GCA_003484545.1 Massilia sp.
CCCCGTGCCCACCCTACGAGACTACCGGTCCCTGGACTCGTCGTCTTTGTATTCGTAATACTTGCGCGCGTCCCCGCGCACCTTATCCGCCGGGTACTTCGCCCGATTCAGCACCATCTTCTCCTCGACCGCCGCCATCAGGTCGACGTCGAGCTTGTCGGCCAGGCGCACCAGGTAGACCAGCACGTCGGCCATTTCGTGGCGCACCTGGACCAGCTTCTCGGGACCGAGCTCCTCAGGCCGGCCGCTCTGCAGCCACTGGAAGTGTTCCAGCAGCTCGGCCGCCTCGACCGACAGCGCCGACGACAGATTCTTCGGCGTGTGGAACTGGTCCCAGTCGCGTTCGGTCACGAACTGGCGCACGATCCCGCGCAGCCGGGCCAGTTCGCCGTCGGGATTCACTTCGCTCCGCCCTCGATGTAACCCTGCAGCACCACCTCGAGCTTGGGTGCGATTTCCGCGAAGCTGCTGACCGTGATGCCGAGGTCGCGCAGCAGGCCGTCATGCACGCCGTAGACCCAGCTGTGGATGGTCAGCGGCTGGCCGCGTTCCCAGGCGTCGCGCACGATGGTCGTCTGCGCCACGTTGATCACCTGCTCGGCCACGTTCAGTTCGACCAGGCGGTCGCTGGCGGCCTTGCCCGCCACGTTGCCGAGGTATTGGCCGTGCTTGTCGCGCACGTCGCGCACGTGGCCCAGCCAGTTGTCGGCCAGGCCGACGCGGGTATTCGTGAGCGCGGCGTGCACGCCCGAGCAGCCGTAGTGGCCGCAGATGATGATGTGCTTGACCTTCAGCACGTCGATCGCGAACTGCAGCACGGACAGGCTGTTCAGGTCCGAATGGACGACGACGTTGGCGATGTTGCGGTGGACGAAGAGTTCGCCCGGCGCCATGCCCAGCAGTTCATTGGCGGGCACGCGGCTGTCCGAGCAGCCGATCCACAGGTATTCCGGGGCTTGTTGCGAAGCTAGGTCGTTGAAGAAGTCCGGGTCTTCCTTGACCATCTCGGCCGCCCATTCGCGGTTGCGTGCGAACAGGTCTGCGGCCGTCAGGCCGGTAGGCGTTTTTGCCATCTTGATTTTCTCCCATGCTGCGGGCGGCGCGACGAACGGCGCCATCCCGTGATTTTCCGTGAGTTTTTGTTTGAGTTTTCCGTATTGTAAGCCTTGGCGCGTACAGACGAAAAAAAACCGCCGGGAACTCGCGCTCCCGGCGGTTGGATGCTTCTTACTCGAAGAAGTCCTTGACCTTGTCCATCCAGCCCTTGCTTTGCGGGCTGTGCTTGGCGCCGCCTTCGACCGTCATGCGCTCGAACTCGCGCAGCAGGTCCTTCTGCTTTTCGGTCAGCTTGACCGGGGTCTCGACCACCACGTGGCAGAACAGGTCGCCGGCATAGCCCGAACGCACGCCCTTGATGCCCTTGCCCTTCAGGCGGAAGGTCTTGCCCGTCTGGGTACCTTCCGGCACCGTGAACGAGACCTTGCCGGTGAGGGTCGGTACCTCGATCTCGCCGCCCAGGGCAGCCTTCGAGAACGAGATCGGCATTTCGCAATGCAGGTCGTCGCCCTCGCGCTGGAACACCGGGTGCGGCTTGATGTGGATCTCGACGTACAGGTCGCCCGACGGACCGCCGTTCGTGCCCGGCTCGCCGTTGCCGGTCGAGCGGATGCGCATGCCGTTGTCGATGCCGGCCGGGATCTTGACTTCCAGCGTCTTGTTGCGCTTGATGCGGCCGGCGCCGCTGCACGATGGGCAGGGTTCCGGGATCATCTTGCCGCTGCCGTGGCACTTCGGGCAGGTCTGCTGGATGCTGAAGAAGCCCTGCTGCATGCGCACCTGGCCGTGGCCGTGGCAGGTGGTGCAGGTGACCGGCTGCGTGCCCGGCTTGGCGCCGCTGCCGTGGCAGGTGTCGCACTTGTCCCAGCTCGGCACGCGAATGGTGGTGTCGAAGCCGTTGGCGGCCTGTTCCAGCGTGATCTCGAGGTTGTAGCGCAGGTCGGCGCCGCGGTAGACCTGGGGGCCCGCGCTGCGCGAGCGGCCGCCGCCGAAGATGTCGCCAAAGATGTCGCCAAAGGCATCGCCGAAACCGCCGGCGCCAAAGCCGCCGCCGCCGCCCATGTTCGGGTCGACGCCGGCATGACCGTAGCGGTCGTAGGCGTCGCGCTTCTCCGGATTGGTCAGCATCTCGTAGGCTTCCTTCACCTCCTTGAACTTCTCTTCCGCTTCCTTGTTGTCGGGGTTGCGGTCGGGGTGGTACTTCATCGCCAGCTTGCGATAGGCCTTCTTGATGTCTTCTTCCGAAGCATTCTTCGCGACCCCGAGGATCTCGTAAAAATCACGCTTTGCCATTTGGCACCTTGCTGTTATCTACTGAACAAAACTGTCTGTTGGAGCAAAAAAACCGAGCCGGCACCTAGGAGGCTGCAGCGGCTCGGTTCATTACGCGGTCAAGGATTACTTCGCGTCCTTGACTTCCTTGAAGTCGGCGTCGACGACGTCGTCGGCCTTGGCCGACGCGTCGGCGCCACCCGCGGCCTGGGCGCCGGCGGCGGCATCAGCACCGCCCTGCTGCGCCTGCATGTCGGCGTACATCTTCTCGCCGAGCTTCTGGGCAGCGGTCGACAGGGCTGCGACCTTGGCGTCGATGTCGGCCTTGTCGCCCGACTTGATCGAGCCTTCCAGGTCGGCGATCGCCGCTTCGATCTTTTCCTTCTCGCCGGCTTCCAGCTTGTCGCCGTATTCGGTCAGCGACTTGCGGGTCGAGTGGACCAGCGCGTCGGCCTGGTTGCGCGACTCGGCCAGTTCCTTCACGCGCTTGTCTTCTTCCGCGTTCAGTTCGGCGTCCTTCACCATCTTCTGGATTTCCTCTTCGGTCAGACCCGAGTTGGCCTTGATGGTGATCTTGTTTTCCTTGCCGGTGGCCTTGTCCTTGGCGCCCACGTGCAGGATGCCGTTGGCGTCGATGTCGAAGGTCACTTCGATCTGCGGGGTGCCGCGCGGTGCCGGCGGGATGCCTTCGAGGTTGAACTCGCCCAGGCCCTTGTTGCCCGCTGCGATTTCACGCTCGCCCTGGTAGACCTTGATGGTCACGGCCGGCTGGTTGTCGTCGGCGGTCGAGAACACCTGCGAGAACTTGGTCGGGATCGTGGTGTTCTTGTGGATCATCTTGGTCATCACGCCGCCCAGGGTTTCGATACCCAGCGACAGCGGGGTCACGTCCAGCAGCAGCAGGTCCTTGCGGTCGCCGGCCAGCACCGAGCCCTGGATCGCCGCGCCAACCGCCACGGCTTCGTCCGGGTTCACGTCCTTGCGCGGATCCTTGCCGAAGAACTCCTTCACCTTTTCCTGCACCTTCGGCATGCGGGTCATGCCGCCGACCAGGATGATGTCGTCGATGTCCGAGACCTTCACGCCCGCATCTTTAATCGCGGTGCGGCACGGCTCGATGGTACGGGCAACCAGCTCCTCGACCAGCGATTCCAGCTTGGCGCGGGTGATCTTCAGGTTCAGGTGGACCGGCGCGCCGTTCGCCATGGCGATGTACGGCTCGTTGATTTCGGTCTGCTGTGCCGACGACAGTTCGATCTTGGCGCGCTCGGCCGAAGCCTTGATGCGCTGCAGGGCGATCGGGTCCTTCGACAGGTCGAGGCCGTTGATCTTCTTGAACTCGTCGATGATGTAGTCGATCACGCGCTGGTCGAAGTCTTCGCCGCCCAGGAAGGTGTCGCCGTTGGTCGACAGCACTTCGAACTGCTTCTCGCCGTCCACGTCCGCGATCTCGATGATCGACACGTCGAAGGTGCCGCCGCCGAGGTCATACACGGCGATCTTGCGGTCGCCCTTGTCGGTCTTGTCCAGGCCGAATGCCAGCGCGGCCGCGGTCGGCTCGTTGATGATGCGCTTGACGTCCAGGCCCGCGATGCGGCCGGCGTCCTTGGTTGCCTGGCGCTGCGAGTCGTTGAAGTAGGCCGGCACGGTGATGACCGCTTCGGTGACTTCTTCGCCGAGGTAGTCTTCTGCGGTCTTCTTCATCTTGCGCAGGACTTCGGCCGAGATCTGCGGCGGCGCCAGTTTCTTGTCGCGCACGCCAACCCACGCGTCGCCGTTGTCGGCTTTGGTGATCTGGTACGGCATCAGCGAGATGTCCTTCTGGACTTCCTTCTCGTCGAACTTACGGCCGATCAGGCGCTTGACCGCGAACAGGGTGTTCTTCGGGTTGGTGACAGCCTGGCGCTTGGCAGGTGCGCCGACGAGGATTTCGCCGTCTTCCTGGTAGGCGATGATCGACGGCGTGGTGCGCGCACCTTCGGCGTTCTCGATCACCTTCGGCTGGCCGTTTTCCATGATCGCGACGCAGGAGTTGGTGGTTCCCAGGTCGATACCGATAATTTTGCCCATGATTTATTTTCCTTTGAATGCTGAAATGTTCTGATGTTTCGGATATGGGGAAAAACCTGACTGCTTTCAAGGCCTTTTGCCAAGCAGCACCTTACTTTTTCTTATTTCGGCTGTGCTACCGTGACGATGGCCGGACGCAGCAGGCGGTCGGCAATCATGTAACCCTTCTGCAGCACCGAGACGACGGTGTTGGCTTCCTGGTCCGCCGGCACCATCGAGACGGCCTGGTGCTTCATCGGATCGAGCTTCTCGCCCTGCGCCGGCATGACTTCGACCAGGCGGTTCTTCTCGAAGGCAGTGGTGAGCTGCTTCAGGGTCATCTCGACGCCTTCGCGGATCGCCTCGACCGTTTGCGTTTCCACCTTCAGCGCCATTTCCAGGCTGTCGCGCACCGGCACCATGGCCTCGGCGAAGCTTTCGATGGCGAACTTGTGTGCCTTGCTGACGTCTTCCTGGGCACGGCGGCGGATGTTCTCGCCTTCGGCCTTGGCACGCATGAACGCGTCGTGCATTTCAGCCAGCTTGGCTTCGGTCGCGCTCAGTTGTTCTTCGAGGCTGGGCTCGCGCGCTTCTTCCGGCGCGGCCTGGGCGGTCGCGGCTGCGGCGTCGCCTTCCGGCTGTTTAATCACCTCTGGATTTTCTTGGTCTTGCATCGAAAATACTCCTGAAATCAATGACTTGGCTGAATGGTTAGACAGGTCCTGCTTGTCGTACAGCGCCGCATATGGGGCGATCTCCTACATTTTCAAGGGGAATTGCGCATTTGTTAGCAGCAGAACCGACAACATTTGTTACAACTCTTACCGATGAGGTAATTCTTTCCCTGACGGCAAGTTCTAAGATCGGTGCCTGACGCGTTCGTAAGCGCGTCGCCAGAACAAGAACCAGTCGTGGGAGGGACTCATGAGATTGCCGTTGATCAGCAGCGCCGTCGTGGTGTACACCGCCCTCGCGGTGGCGTGCATCTGCTACGCCGGGTTGTGAGCCAAGCCGTAAAACGTAGCATTTTAGCAGGTTGGGCCGTGGCCAGCCCGGCGGGAGGAAATTGGGAGTCGCGGGGTGCGGGGTGCATCGACCGCGTATGCATTGATCCCCAGGGTGGGCGGCTGTGCCGCCCACGCGTCGATCGCTATTCTGGGAACTGCCGCAACCGTGCCGGCAATGATGGTGTTACTTCACGCGCCCATCCGCAGCGCATGCTCGCGCGCGATCTCCGCATCGCGCCGCTCCGCTTCCCGCTGCGACGGGCTCATCATGGTCGGCCAGCCGATCAGGTGCTGCTCGGCGATCTCGGCCAGCCCGACGATCCAGGTCGGCGCCTCGTTCAGGCAGGGGATGTAGTGGAATTCCTTGCCGCCGGCCGCCTCGAAGTCGTGCTTCACTTCCATCGAGATCTCTTCCAGCGTTTCCAGGCAGTCGGCGGTGAAGCCCGGGCAGATCACGTCGATGCGCTCGACGCCCTGGCGCGCCAGTTCGGCCACGGTCGGCGCCGTATACGGCTGCAGCCACTCGGCCTTGCCGAAGCGCGACTGGAAGGTGACGACGTACTCGTCCGGCGCCAGGCGCAGGCGCGCCGCCAGCAGGCGTGCGGTCTTCTGGCACTCGCAGTAATACGGGTCGCCCAGCAGCAGCGTACGCTTCGGCACGCCATGGAAACTCATCACCAGCTTCTGGCCGCGGCCGTGCGCGTCCCAGTGCGCCTGCACGGTGTCGTGCAGCGCGTCGATGTAGCCGTCGTGGTCGTGGTAGTGCTTCACCAGGCGCAGCTCGGGCACGTTGCGGATCGCTTTATAGTGGGCAAACACGGCGTCCCAGATCGAGGCCGTGGTGGTGCCGGAATACTGCGGATACGAGGGCAGGATCGCGATGCGGTCGCAGCCGTCGAGCTTCAACTGGTCCAGCACTTCCGGCAGCGAAGGCGAGCCGTAGCGCATCGCCATGCGCACCTGCACGCCTTCGTGGCCGCGCTGCTCGAGCGCCGCCTGCAGCAATTGCGCCTGCCTTTGGGTATGCACCTTCAGCGGCGAACCCTCCTTCGTCCAGATCGTCTGGTACTTCCTGGCCGACGCGCCGGAGCGGAAAGGCAGGATGACCAGCTTCAGGATGAACGACCACACCAGGCGCGGGATTTCGACCACGCGCGGATCGGACAGGAATTGCTTCAGGTAGCGCTTGACCGCGGAACGGGTCGGCGCATCCGGCGTGCCGAGGTTGACGAGAACGATGGCGCTTTGGGCAACGGTGCCGTGGGTGTGGGGAGGTTCTTTTCGAAAGGGCATAAACAGGACGGGAACGCTTGGGGCTCCATTATAGGTGCCTGCCGTCCAGCCTTCGAGAAGTAATTTTTGATCGCAGCAATAGCCCAACAGTTGATCGCGCCGATAGGGCGAATCGATGGGGATGGACCATGCGCCCGCGCCTGCTTGCAGGCGGCACGGGCGCCTTGCTACCCTGCCGCGACCGCTATCGGGCCGCTCGCGGCAGCGCAGACATCAGGTCGTCACATGCAGGCGCACGTCGATGTTGTTGCGCGTCGCGTTCGAGTAGGGGCAGACGATGTGGGCCTTGTCGACCAGTTCCTGCAACTGCTGCTGGTCCATGCCCGGACCGTGGATGGTCAGGTCGGCCTCGATGCCGAAGCCGGTCGGGATCGGGCCGATGCCGACCTCGCCCGTCACCGTCAGCGCTTCCGGCAGTTTGACTTTAGCCTGGCTGGCGACGAATTTCAGCGCGCCCAGGAAGCAGGCCGAGTAGCCGGCTGCGAACAGCTGTTCCGGATTGGTGCCGGTCGCGCCGTTGCCGCCCAGTTCCTTCGGCGTGGTGAGTTTCACGTCCAGCACGCCGTTATCGCTGCGCGACGTACCCTCGCGGCCGCCCTGCGAGGTGGCCTTGGCGCGGTACAGGACTTTTTCGATGCTCATGCGAACCTCCTTTGTTTTGGTTGGAGGGAGATTGTGGCAGAGCGTCGCAGGAGGCAGCGCCCGGTTAAGGCGTCGGCGCCAACGTTCACGTTTGCCGCCCCCAGGGCCCGGTTCCTTCCAGAAAACCGAAGTAAAGCATCGGGAAAAGCATGTTTTTCTTGAAATAGACACACATTAGACTCGTGCTCATTAATTCTTCAACAATGAACGAAAGAGAAAAATGAACGAGATCCTGGCGTCAGCCATGACGCAGCTGTCCATGCTGTTCAATGGGAATATGGGCTGGACCATTCTGGCCCTGGCGCTTGTGGTACGGCTGGCCCTTTTTCCGCTGACCCTGCACCTGTCGCGCCGGATGTTGGCGAACCAGCAAAAAATCAAGACCCTGCAGCCCCAGGTCGACGCCATCAAGGCGCGCCTCGCGTCGGATCCGAAAGCCATGTTCGCGGCGATCTCGGCGCTCTACAAGGAAAACGATGCGCGCATGCTCGACCGCTCCAGTTTGCTGGGCGCCCTGGTGCAGCTGCCGGTATTCGGCCTGCTGTACAAGGCCATCACGAACGCCAGTTCGGGAAGCTTCCTGTGGATCAGGAACCTGGCGTCGCCCGACACCGCGCTGACCCTCGTCGTGCTCGCGCTGACCGCCGTCGCGGCCTACTACGCGCCGACGACTGCGGCGGACACGGCGATGGTGATGATGGCAGTGCAAATCCTGGTGACGGCCTTCATCCTGTGGAAGCTGGCGGCCGGTGTCGGCTTGTATTGGGCGGTGTCGGCGTTTACCAGTGTTGTCCAAAGCTTGGTGCTGCGTTACGAGCAGCGCCGCTTTGCAGACGTCCCCCGGACTTAGAGCGCCTAATAAAACCTTCAGGGCAAGGGGTACGGCCATCCGGCGCTGCGACGAAGACAGTACGCCTGTACGGCGAGGAGCTGCAACGCAGCGATGGAGGTTTTGTTAGGTGCTCTTAACCTCGCCTGACGCGCTGAGCCGCGAACAAGTATCGGAATACATGCCATCGTGGACTGCCTGTCCACGATGGCTTCAACCCTGCCTTGTCACGACGCCAGCAACTCCCGCGCATGCTTGCGCGTCGTCTCGGTAATCTCGATCCCGCCCAGCATGCGCGCCACTTCCTCGACACGCGCCCGGTTGTTCAGCACCTCGATGCGCGAGACGGTGCGGCCCTCATTCGTCGTGCCTTTCGCCACCTGGAAGTGCTGGTTCGCCTGGCTCGCCACCTGCGGCAGGTGGGTCACGCACAGCACCTGACGTTGCTGGCCGAGGCGCTTCAGCAGGCGCCCCACCACTTCGGCGACGCCGCCGCCGATACCGCTGTCGACCTCGTCAAAGATCAGGGTCGGGGTGGTAGTCGCGTGCGAGGTGATGACGGAGATCGCCAGCGAGATACGCGCCAGTTCACCGCCCGAGGCGACCTTCGCCAGCGGACGTGGGGCGACGCCGGCGTGGCCGGCCACCAGGAATTCGACCTGTTCCAGGCCGTGCGCGCCCGGCTCGGCCTGGTTCAGGGAGACCTCGAAGCGGCCGCCGCTCATGCTCAGCTCCTGCATCGCCAGCGTGACCTGTTCGCTCAAGGCCTTCGCGGCGACCACGCGCCTGCTTGACAACCGGTTCGCGACCTTGCGGTAGGCGCTTTCCGCCTTTTCTTCCTGGCGTTTCAAACCTTCGATGTCGGTGGCGTCGGCCAGCTGGCGCAGTTTCGCGGCCAGGGTCGCGTGTTCCTCGGGCAGTTCTTCCGGCGTGACGCGGTACTTGCGCGCGGCGCTGTGCAGGGCGTCCATGCGGGCGTCGACTTCGCGCAGGCGGTCCGGGTCGAGCTCGACCTTGTCGATGTAGTTGTTCAGCGCGTACACCGCTTCCTGCAGCTGGATGCGCGCCGGTTCCATGCAGTCGAGCACGGCCTGCAGCTCGGCGTCGACGTCGACCAATTTACCGAGCTTGGTGTTCAGCGAACTCAGTTGCGACAGGATCGGGTGGTCCGATTCCGAGATGGCGGCCAGCGCTTCCTGCGCACCCTCGATCAGGCTGGCGGCGTGCGACAGGCGGCTGTGCTCGTTCGATATCTCGACCCACTCGCCGGGCTTCGGTGCCAGCTTGTCGAGCTCGCTCACCTGCCATTCCAGGCGTTCGCGCTCGAGCAGCACGTTCTTGGCATTGGTTTCGTATTCCTCGCGCTGGCGCGACAGCGCGCGCCAGGCGCGGTAGGCGACGGCGACTTCCTGCGCCTCGGCGGCGGCGGCGGGATCGCGTACGGCGATCTGGTTGTCCAGCAGGGCGCGCTGGGCCTCGCTTTTCAGCAGGCTCTGGTGCGCGTGCTGGCCGTGGATGTCGACCAGCATCTCGCCCAGTTCGCGCAGCTGGCCGGCGGTGGCCGCGATGCCGTTGATGTAGCCCTTCGAGCGGCCGGCGTTGTCGATCACGCGGCGCAGCAGGGCTCCGCCCTCCTCGCTTGAAAACTCGTGCTGCGCGAGCCAGGATGCGGCCTGCTCGGTCACCGCGAAATCGGCCGTGATGTCGGCCTTGGCCGCGCCTTCGCGCACCATGCTTGCCTCACCGCGCCCGCCCAGGGCCAGTTGCAGCGCATCGATCAGGATCGATTTGCCGGCGCCGGTCTCGCCGGTGAAGACCGAAAAGCCGTTGGCGAATTCGAGCTCGATGGCGTCGACGATGACGAAATCGCGGATGGTCAGTGTGCGCAGCATGAAGGAACAGGTCTCCTGTCGGTTCTTTATTTGAGTTTGCCGTCGTAGGACGGGTATTCGTGCCAGTGCAGCTTTTCGCGCAGGGTGTGGTAGTAGCTCCAGCCTTCCGGGTGCAGGAAGGTGATGGTATTGGGCGAGCGCGAGATGACGATCTCGTCGCCGTGCTGCAGGCTGGCGAAGGTCTGCATGTCGAAGTTCACGGAGATGTCGCGGCCGCTCACGATCTCGACCACGATCTCGCTGGTGTCGGGCACCGCGATCGGCCGGTTCGACAGCGCGTGCGGCGCGATCGGAACCAGCACGATGCCCTGCAGGCTCGGATGCAGCAACGGGCCGCCGGCCGACAAGGCGTAGGCGGTGGAGCCGGTCGGCGTCGAGACGATCAGGCCGTCCGAGCGCTGGTTGTACATGAACTGGCCGTCGACGGCGACGCGCAATTCCGCCATGCCGGCGCCGCTGCCGCGCGCCACCACCACGTCGTTCACGGCCACGCCGCAATAGATCATTTCGCCGCCGCGCATGACCCGGCCTTCGAGCAGGGTGCGCTTCTCGGACGTGGCCTTGCCCTGCAGGATTTCGCCGAGCGCCGGCAGCATGCGGTCGACCGGGATGTCGGTAATGAAGCCGAGCCGGCCGAGGTTGATGCCGATCAGCGGAATGTCGTACTTGGCGAGCTGGCGCGCGATGCCGAGCATGGTGCCGTCGCCGCCCATGACGACCGCGAGGTCGGCCTGTTCGCCGATATCGGCCACGCTCATCGGCTCGACGCCGGGCAGGCCGAGATGGGTCGCGGTGTCGGCCTCGAACACCACGCGGTAGCCCGAGCCCTGCAGGAAGCCGAGGATGCGCGCGACCGGCTCTTCGATGCCGGCCGTGTTCTGCCGTACGACAAGCGCGATGATTTGTTGCGGGTCAGGCGTAGAGGGCATAGATTTCTCGGCATCGATAGGAAAACACGCTGCGAGATTAACCGATAATCCCTGCGCCTGCTACCCGGCCGCACATCGAACACTGTACAAAATCACAGTATAGATGCGCAGGGGCCGGAAGGGCAAGATCAGCCCATCATTGCCAGGCCGGCGGCAAGCACGGCCGCGAACAGGATGCACAGCGAATGCGCGGTCATCAGGACCAGCCAGCGCAGGGCGGTGACGAGGCGGCTGCCGCCGTAGACCTTGCGCATGGCGGTCGGCAGGTAGAACACCAGCCACAGGAACAGTGCCGGCCCCACCAGCGGCACGCCTTCGGGCACAAGCATCAAGAGGCTCAGGCATAGGAAGGCGAAGGCGTTGCTGTGCAGCGCGAACAGGACGTGTTCGCCATAGCGCCGTCCCGAACCCAGGTAGAGCAGCTTGAGCAGGGCCGCGAACACCGGCATCAGGGCGAAGATCGCATACGGCGCGTAGCTGAAGAAGGCGCGCTTGAGCGCGGTATTGCGCTCGTCCCTGGGCAGCGCGCTGAAATGCGCGACCTTCGCGCCCAGCGCCGGATGCACCTTCTCGACCAGGTTGCGCGCCTTGCGGGCGTCGCCGTCGAACTCGATCAACCCGGGTTCGCCTTTCTTCTTGCCGCCAGCGGCTGGCGGCGCCGGCTTGCCTGCGCTTGCCGGCGCTTGCGCCACCGCGGCCGGCTTCTCCGGCGCCGCCTGCCGCCCATCGTCGCCGAAGTGGAGGCCGACGAGCTTGAACAGCGCAAAGAAGATGATGCTGAAACTGAGGTACAGGCGCAGCGGCTCGACGTAGCGCACGCGGCGGCCCTGGATGTATTCGAGCGTCAGCCGCCCCGGCCTGAACAGCAGCAGCGCCACCGACTTCCACAGCTTGCCCTCGAGCGCGACGTAGTGGGCGATGAACTCGTGCAGGAATTCGCGCGCGCTCGGCACGTGCAGGTGCGCCGGCTGCCCGCAACCCTGGCAGAACTTGCCGCCCAGCGGCGTCCCGCAGTTCGGGCAAAGGGTAGCGGCCTGACGCAGGTGGGCTTCGGTGTTCACGGTTTGGCTGGACAATGATGACGAAACCGTCATGTTAGCCAGTTAATTGCAAAAAAGCATTACTCAATTGCGCCATTTATTGCGCCATTCAATTGCGCGACTGTCGCCTGCGCGACGCGTTAGGATTCATGCAAGAGTATGCAAAGGAGGATGCAATGGTTACCGAAACCAAGGACCGCTTCGTCAACACCGATGCGAAGATCGAGAACGACGGCGTCAAGCGCCAGCCGCACGAGCGCGACGAGTCGCCCGACGGCCAGGATACCGAGCCGCGCGGCGTCATGAAGCAGGCGGCCGAAGACCTGGCCCAGGGCCTGGTCGACACCGACGCCCGCGCCACCCCCGGCGTGAGCGAATCGGTCGATCCCGCGCCCGGCGCCACCGGCCAGGCCAACCCGCAACCCGACCGCCATCGCTCGATGCGCGATCATGACTCGGTCGAGCCCCTGCCGGGCAAGAACCGCTGAAAGGAACCCATATGACCATCAAACGCAACGGCAGCGCCGTCTGGAGCGGCGGCCTGAAGGACGGCAAGGGCGCGGTCTCAACCGGCAGCGGCGTGCTGAAGGATTCGCAGTACGGTTTCAACACCCGCTTCGAGGACGGCCCCGGCACCAATCCGGAAGAACTGATCGGCGCGGCGCACGCGGGCTGCTTCACGATGGCCCTGTCCGGCCAGCTCGGCCAGGCCGGCATGACGGCCCAGGAACTGCGCACCACCGCCACCGTCTCGATGGAAAAGGTCGAAGGCGGCTTCTCGATCACCGCCGTGCACCTCGACCTGGTCGCCAAGATCCCCGGCGCCAGCCAGGAAGCCTTCGACAAGGCGGCCAATACCGCCAAGGAAAACTGCCCGGTATCGAAACTCCTGAACGCGAAGATCACCCTGAGCTCGCGCCTGGAAAACTGAGCTGTAGAACGTAGGGTGGGCGGTTTTCCGCCCACGCGTCCAACTATCTTCGCTCTGCCGCACCGCTCGATGATCGCCATGGATAGTTGACCGTCGAATCATCCGGTCGCCCTGCCCTCTCCGACATTGCACACGGCCGCCTCCGGCAAGCTTCGCCTCAAACGCATAAAATTGCCGCTTTCCGAACCATCAAGAAAGACAAGACCATGCGCTTCCTCCACACCATGCTCCGCGTCGGCGACCTGCAGCGCTCGATCGACTTCTACACCAAGGTCCTCGGCATGAAACTGCTGCGTACCAGCGACAACCCCGAGTACCAGTACAAGCTGGCCTTCCTCGGCTACGGCAGCAACCCCGAGCACGCCGAACTCGAACTGACCTACAACTACGGCGTCGAGAGCTACGACATGGGCACCGCCTATGGCCACATCGCGATCTCGGCCGAAGACATCTACGCCACCTGCGACGCCGTGCGCGCGGCCGGCGGCGAGCGCCTCCGGCAGGTTGCGCGGCGCATTCTTGTAGACCATCGCCGGCATGCCGTCGATCTCTTCCTCGACCAGTTCGAAGGGCGCGCCGGGCGCCGTCAGCCGGGCGCGGGCCGCGTGGAAGGCCGCGCAGGCGTCGTTCAACTCGGCTTCGGAAAAACGTAGCAGGTCCATGCTCAGAATCCTTTCAGGCTGGCGTAGCGGTCGCGGTGGAAGATGCCGTCGCCGAAGCTTTGCTGTATCACGCGGCCGCGCTTCAGGAACAGGCCGATATCGAGTTCGTCGGTCACGCCGATGCCGCCATGCAGCTGCACCGCTTCGTTCAGGACGCGCGCGCAGAGGTCGGAGGCGCGCGCCTTGGCCAGGCTGGCGAGCAGCGCCACGTCAGGGCTGGCGGCGTCGATGGCCGCCAGCGCCGCCGCCACGCAGCTGCGCAGCAGTTCGATCTCGGCGTACAGGCGGGCCATCCGGTGCTGCAGGGCCTGGAACGAGCCGATCGGGGCGTCGAACTGGACGCGCTCCTTCAGGTAGGCGTTGGTGCGGTCGAAGGCCTCGCCGATCACGCCCAGCGCCTCGGCGGCCAGGCAGATGCGGGCGGGCAGCGCGTCGAGGTTCTCGTTCAGGGCGTGGCGCACCTTGTACGCCAGGTTGATGTCGTCGGTATTCATAGTTTAATTCCCTTGGCCCGCAGGGCATCGGCAAGCGCGTGCGTCGCGCGCGAACAATGCGTTTTGACGCTGCCCTCGGAACAGCCCATCGCTTCAGCCGTTTCGGCCACGTCCATATCCTGCCAGTAACGCATAAGGAAGGCTTCGCGTTGACGCGCCGGGAGTTTTTGTATTTCCGCTTCGATCAGGCGCAAAGTCTGGGCCCGCTCGACCTGGTCCAGGCTCGACTCCGCCGCCGCCGAACCTTCCTCCGCCTCATACGAGGCGAGTATATCAAAGTCCTCGTCGTCCTCGTCCTTCCGGCCGAAGCCCGAGAACAGGCTGACCCAGGTATTGCGGACCTTCTCGCGGCGGAAATAGTCGAGGATGGTGTTCTGCAGGATGCGCTGGAACAGCATCGGCAGTTCGGCGACCGGCTTGTCGCCGTATTTTTCGGCGAGCTTGATCATCGCATCCTGCACGATGTCGAGCGCCGCCTCGTCCTTGCGCACCGCATACACGGCCTGCTTGAACGCGCGCCGTTCGACATTCTCGAGGAAGTCGTTGAGTTCTTTGTCTGTCGCCATGCGATGAGAAGGGGGTGATGCGCTCCGGGTACTTGGCCCGTGCTTATTGGAAAACTGACGAATCCTAGCAAAAAACCACCGGCCATGCACCGGAATTGCTCAGTTACGCCGCCAGGACGGCCGAGGCGGCTTTCAAAAACTGCATGAAGATAGTCGAAATGATTCGTTGTCGCCCCAGCAGGGCGTGGCTAAGCTGAATTGCACGACTACTCACCTTGACCGCCATGCCACTCGATACCGCCTCCCGCCAGGATTTCGACATCCGGCCCCTGAACGCGCCGCTCGGCGCCGAAGTCCTCGGCCTCGACCTCGCGCGTCCCCTGTCCACCGCCGACCTGGCGCGCGTGCACCGCGCCCATCTCGACCACCACGTGCTGGTCTTTCGCGATACCCGCATCACGCCGGCCCAGCAGGTCGAATTCAGCCGCCGCTTCGGCGAACTGCAGATCCACGTGCTGCGCCAGTTCCAGCTGGCGGAGCATCCGGAGGTGCTGGTGATCTCGAACATCCGCGAGAACGGCGAACCGATCGGCCTGGGCGACGCCGGCCACCTGTGGCATTCGGACCTGTCGTACAAGGCCGTGCCGAGCCTGGGCTCGATGCTGCACGCCCAGGAACTGCCGCCCGACGGCGGCGACACGCTGTTCGCCAACCAGCACCTGGCCTGGGACACGCTCCCGGGCTGGCTCAAGCGCGAAGTCGAGCATGCCCAGGCCGAGCACAGCTACCTGGCGCGCTACGAGGACCTGCGCAAACTGAATCCCTGGCGCCCCGCGCTGACCCAGGCTCAGATCGACGAGGTGGTGCCGGTGCGCCACCCGGTGGTGCGTACCCATCCGGAAACCGGGCGCCGCGCGCTGTTCGTCAGCGAACACTTCACGACGCGCATCGTCGGCATTCCGGAAGACCGCAGCCGCGCCTTGCTGGCCGCGCTGTTCGCGCACAGCGTCAAGCCGGAATTCATCTACCGCCACCAGTGGAAACCGCACGACATGGTGTTCTGGGATAACCGCTCGCTGTTGCACCTGGCGGCCGGCTGCCCGCCCGACCAGCGCCGCAAGCTGTATCGCACGACGATCGCGGGCGATGTTCCGTTCTAAAATGACCGGAGGACCCATGTTCCGTTTTTCTAAAGTCGCCGCCGGCCTGGCCGCGCTCGCCCTGGCCGCCGCCGCGCCGGCCCATGCCGAAGGCAGGATCCGCATCGCCGAGCAGTTCGGCGTGGTCTACCTGCTGCTGAACGTCGCCCAGGACCAGAAACTCATCGAAAAGCACGGCAGGAAGCAGGGCGTCGACATCGACGTCGACTGGATCAGGCTCTCGGGCGGCGCCGCCACCAACGACGCGCTGCTGTCGAATTCGGTCGACGTGGTCGGCGCCGGCCTGGGGCCGCTGTTCACCGTCTGGGACCGCACCGCCGGCAAGCAGAACGTGCGCGCCGTGGCCTCGCTCGGCAACTTCCCGTATTACCTGGTCAGCACCAATCCCGCGGTCAAGTCGATCGCCGATTTCGGTCCGAAGGACCGCATCGCGCTGCCGGCGGTGACGGTCTCGGTGCAGGCGCGCATCCTGCAAATGGCCGCTGCCAAGCAGTGGGGGCCGGCCCAGTTCCGCAAGCTCGATCCGCTGACCCAGGCCGTGCCGCACCCGGACGCCACCGCCGCCGTCATCGCCGGCAAGACCGAGATCAACGCCCACTTCGGCAATCCGCCTTTCCAGGACCAGGAACTGGCCGGCAACCCGAACGCGAAGGTCGTGCTCGATTCCTACGAGGTGCTGGGCGGCCCGAGCTCGGCCACGGTGCTGTACGCCACCGAGAAGTGGGTCAAGGAGAACCCGAAGACCTACCGCGCCTTCCTCGACGCGCTGGTCGAGGCCGCGCAGATCGCCTCCAGCAACCCGGAGGCCGCCGCCGACGCCTACCTGCGCGTGAACAGGAACAGCATCGACCGCGCGCTGCTGGTGAAGGTGTTGAAGGATCCGAAGGTGCAGTTCAAGGTGGCGCCGCAGAATACGCTGGGCCTGGCGCAGTTCCTGCACCAGGTCGGCGCGATCCGCAAGAAGCCGGCGAGCTGGCGCGACTATTTCTTCGAGCATCCGGCGCTCGCTTCCGGGAGCTGACATGAATATGCCTACCCTGCAGGTCGTGCCGAACGGACCGCTTCTGCGCGCCGAGCGCGTCACGATCGACTACGCCACCGAGCGCGGCCTGGTGCGCGCGCTGGATGACGTCAGCTTCGAGGTGCACCGCGGCGACCGCTTCGTGCTGCTCGGGCCCTCGGGCTGCGGCAAGTCGACCTTGTTGCACCTGGTGGCGGGGCTGGAGAAGCCCAGCGCTGGCCGCGTGCTTGCCGATGGCAAGCCGATCACCGAGCCGAGCCCGCGACGTACCTTGGTGTTTCAGGAGCATGCGCTGTATCCCTGGCTGAGCCTGCAAGGCAATGTCGCCATGGCGCTCGAGCTGCAAGGCGTCGCCAAAAGCGAGGCCTTCGAGCAGGCGCGTGTCTGGCTCGAGCGTGTCGGGCTCAACGGCTTCGAGCATTACTATCCCCACCGGGTTTCTGGCGGTATGCGTCAGCGCACCGCCCTGGCCCGAGCCTTTATCGCCAAACCCGAGGTGCTGCTGCTGGATGAACCGTTCGGCGCCCTCGATGCTCTGACCCGCATGGCACTGCAGGACGTGCTGCGCGAGCTGATCGAGGAGCATCAGCCGACCGTGCTGCTGGTCACCCATGATGTGGACGAGGCGCTCTATCTCGCCGATCACGTACTGGTGTTCAGCCCGCGGCCGACTCGAGTGCTCAAGACCTTCAACTTCACCCATTGTGAGAAAAGCCACGACCTGTCGGCGTTTGCTGCCGAGCGTAAGGAGATTCTCAGCCTGCTGGGTATCAAGACGGAGGTAGCGCACCCATGAGTCAGGCTCGTCGTCTAACCGGCCCGAAGAAATACCTGGCCGTCGTTCTGGCCATCCTGTTCATTCTGCTGATCTGGCAGGCGGCGGCCTGGAGTCTGCCGGCATTCCTCATGCCGGGTATCCCGACCGTGGTCGAGCGCCTGATCACCACCATCCAGCAACCCGAGTTCCGCGACGGCCTGTATGGCAGCATGAGCCGCCTGGGCAGTGGCTACGGCTTCGCCTTGCTGTTCGGCATCGGTTTCGGCCTTGTCGGCGGCGTGTTGTTCTTCTTCCGCGAGATCCTGCGCTCGGCCATCGTTATCCTGCAGTCGATTCCGTCGATTGCCTGGGTGCCGCTGTTCCTGATCGTGATGGGGTTCGGCAATCTGCCGATCATCGTCGTGGTGGCGCTGGCAGCGTTCTTCCCGATGGCGCTTTCGGTGATGAACGCCACCGAGAGTGTGCAGCCGGTGCATGTCTCTGCCGCACGGGTGATGGGCGCTTCGCGTTGGCAGCTGCTGCGGCGTGTCTATCTGCCGGCGGTGATGCCCGAGCTGATCACCGGCGCCCAGCTGGCCTTCGGCAACGCCTGGCGTGCACTGATCTCTGCCGAGATGCTGATCGGCTTCGGCCAGGGGCTGGGGCGCTCGCTGGCTTACTCCGGGGAGATCGCCGATATGGTGGGAGTCATGATGAACATTCTGGTGATCGCCATTCTTGCCACCCTGATCGATCAGGTGGTGCTGGAGAAGTTCAAGCAGCGGATGCTGCGCTATCAGTACGTCTGAGGTTTGGCCGGTGCCTGTCTCTTCGCACATCGTTCTCTGGCTCGCCTTGTTCACGCCGGCAGTGGGGCTGGCCGAGTCGCTGCGGATGGAGTTGCCCGAGCATCGCGTGCTGTCGAGCAGCGAGACCGAAAGTTTCGAGGCGGCGCTGGCCGAGCAGCTTGGCGTCGAACTCGGGCGCTCGGTGCAGTTCGGGGTGTCGGACGGGCAGGTCGGCGTGCGCGTGGAGGCCAGCCAGCAACGTGGCGTGACCACTTACTATCGCGCTGTCCCCGCGGCTCTTGTCCCCACCGAGGCAGGGCCCGCCGCCTGGGCTGATCTTCGCGAGCAATCCGTCTGCGTCAGTACCGCAAGCCCCTATGCGCCAGTGCTGCGCGAGCGTTTTGGGGCATCGCCGCGAGAGTATGCCAGCTCGGCGCATGCGCTTATCGGTCTCAAGCTGGGCGAGTGCCAGGCCGTTGTCGAGGATGAAGCCTTGCTGACCGAACTGGCTACGTTGCCGGAGTGGCGCCGCTACAAGCGCCTGCTGCCGCCGCTGGCGGATGCCGAGCGGCAGCTTCGCCTGACCGCGGATGAGGCGGGGTTACAGCAGGAAATCGACGCACTCGTCGCGCAATGGAGTGTGGACGGGCGCCTGGCAAAGCTGACGCAGCAGTGGATCGACGAAGTCGCCTTTCAGGCCTATGTGTTGGCCGACACCCTGGATTGCCACTGACTGCTTGATTGCTTTCGAGCTGCGCGAGTGCGAAGGGCTCGTCAGCGTTCTGTATCAACGATCTGCGGCAACATCCGCCGCAACCCCTCGAGCTGGAGCGGGGCACGGATGTGCCCGCGCAGCGTGCCGTCGGGGCCCACCAGGGCCAGATTGCCGCTATGGCTGACGCTGTAGTCCCCCTGCGTCTCGCTTGCTGGAACGAATGGCAGGCCCAGTGCCCTGGACAGCCGCTGCAGCTGCTCCATATCGCCGGTGAGGCCGTTGAACCCGCCGCGGTAGTAGTCCAGGTACGTCTTCAGCTGCTGAGGTGTGTCACGCGCAGGATCGGCAGTGATCAATACCAGCTGCAGCTGGTCGCGGGTTTCCTTCGGGAGCTGGCTGAACAGCCGGCGCATGTCGCTCAGCGTGGTCGGGCAGATATCCGGGCAGGCGGTGAAGCCGAAGAACAGAATATGCCAGCGTCCCTGTAACGATCGCGTGTCGAACCGCTGGCCATCCTGGTCGACCAGTTCCAGAGGCGGTATCGCGCGCTCACGGGGCAACAGGAGGATATTGGCCTGATCCAGCAGGACGTCGCGATCCAGCGCCAATGCGGGTGTGGTCCAGGCCAGCGCAAGAATCAGCAGGCAGCGCCAGAGTCTCGTTGGCACGGCGTCTCCTCCAGATCGAGCAATCGGCGATGGGTTGGTCAGCGGTCGCTCAGCTCGAAGGCGGTCAGCGTGAAGGTTGGGATGCCGATGTCCTGCAGTTTCTGCGACCCCCCGAGTTCGGGCAGGTCGATGATCGCGGCGGCTTCATGGATGCTGGCGCGCATGCGTCGTACCAGTTGGGCGGCGGCGAGGAGGGTGCCACCGGTGGCGATCAGGTCATCGAACAGCAGTACCGAGTCGCCTTCACACAGGCTGTCGGCATGGATTTCCAGGTGCGCTTCGCCATACTCGGTGCAATAGGCCTGCGAAAGCACGTCGGCGGGCAATTTGCCCTGCTTGCGGAACAGCACCAGCGGCTTGTTCAGCTCGTACGCGAGGATCGAACCGACCAGAAAGCCGCGGGCGTCGAGCGCCCCGATATGGGTGAAATCCGCTTCCACATAACGCTGGATAAAGCTGTCGGCCACCATGCGCAGCGCCTTTGGCGACTGGAACAATGGCGTGATATCGCGAAATATCACGCCGGGCCGCGGAAAGTCCGGAACCGGGCGGATCAAGGTCTTGATGCTGAATTCGTCGAAGATCATCGGGCTACTGCTCCAAACTCGGTGACTCAGACGTCTATGGCGCCGCCGGCGAGGGCGCACAGTCCGATGGAATCCAGGATGCGCACTTCCTTGCCCTCGGCTTCGAGCAGACCGTTCTGCTGGAAGCGGGTAAACACGCGGGATACGGTCTCGACTGCCAGCCCTAGGTAGTTGCCGATCTCGTTGCGCGACATGGGCAGGCGGAACTGATTGGCGGAAAAGCCCCGAGCGCTGAAACGAGCCGACAGGTTGATCAGGAAGGTGGCGATGCGCTCGTCGGCAGTCTTCTTGGACAGCAACAGCATCATCTGCTGATCGTCGCGGATTTCGCGGCTCATGATGCGCATCAGTTGGCGGCGAAGTTGCGGCAGCAGCACGCTCAGCTCGTCGAGACGCTCGAAGGGGATTTCGCAGACCGATGTGGTTTCCAGTGCCTGGGCCGTGACTGGGTAGCTTTCGGTATCCATGCCGGAAAGGCCGACCAGCTCACTGGGCAGGTGGAAGCCAGTGATCTGTTCTTCACCGCCATCGGTCACGCTGAATGTTCGAAGCGCACCGGAACGCACGGCGAAGACCGAACTGAAGGTATCGCCCTGGCGGAACAGTGTCTCGCCTTTCTTCAGCGGGCGGCCGCGCTTGACGATATCGTCCAGCGCGTCCATGTCCTGCATGTTCAACGACAGGGGCAGGCAGAGCCCGGAAAGGCTGCAATCCTTGCAATGAGCTTGCCGCTGCGCACGGACCTTGATCGATTCGGACATAGAGGGCTTCCTGGAAACCGGTTTATAGCGCGCAAGGTTAACTCAGTACGAACGCTATGGCCAATTGGCGCAAGGGTCGCAGGTCGGAAAATTGGACGATGGTCTGAGCCGCTAGATGACGCGCGAGAAGCCCTGGTTGCCGTGCTCGGGCAGGTAGTGATCGAAGAGCATGCAGATCGAACGCACCAACAGGCGTCCGGCCGGCTGAACGATGAGATGGCTCTCGCTGATCTCGATCAGTCCGTCTGCGGCCATCTGTTCCAGCATCGGCCAGGGCTCGGCGAAGTAATGGCGGAATTCGATGGCATGATCGTGTTCGATTCGGGCGAAGCTGAGCTCGAAATCACAGATGAGCGCCTGGATGACGTCGCGGCGGATCAGATCGTCCTGATTGCAGCGCAGCCCCCTGGCGGTGGCGAGCTGACCCCGGTCCAGCTGATGCTGGTACTCCGCGATGTCGCTGTGGTTCTGGCAGTACAGGTCGCCGATCTGACTGATGGCCGACATGCCCAGGCCGACCAGATCGCAGTGGCCGTGGGTCGTGTAACCCTGAAAATTGCGTTGCAGGCTGCCGTCTTCCTGAGCCATGGCCAGTTCGTCGTCGGGTAGCGCGAAGTGATCCATGCCGATATATCGATAACCGGCATCGGTGAGCAGGTGGATGCTCTGCTCCAGCATTGCCAGTTTCTCTGCAGGCGCCGGCAGATCACTGGCGTTGATCCGTCGCTGCGGTGCGAACCGCTCGGGCAGGTGAGCGTAGTTGAACAGTGACAAGCGATCGGGTTGCAGATCGATAATGGCCTCAACCGTCTTGGCGAAGCGTGCCGGGGTCTGCAGCGGCAGACCGTAGATCAGGTCGATGTTCAGCGAGCGATACTGCAGTGTACGTGCCGCTTCGATGATGGTGCGGGTCTGCTCCAGTGTCTGCATGCGATTGATGGCGCGCTGAACATCCGGGTCGAGATCCTGCACGCCGATGCTGATGCGATTGAAGCCAAGCTCGCGCAACAGGCCGATGGTCGGCCAGTCCGCTTCCCTCGGGTCGACCTCGATACTGAAGTCTCCATGGTCGTCGTCCTGCAGATTGAAATGCTGGCGCAGATGTTTCATCAGGCGGCGCAGCTCGTCATGGCTTAGGAAGGTCGGCGTGCCGCCACCGAAGTGCAGTTGCTCGACCAGCTGGTCCTTGCCCAGGTGGCAGGAGATCAGCTCGATTTCCTTTTCCAGGCGCTCCAGATAAGGCTGCGCCCGGCCGCGGTCCTTGGTGATGATCTTGTTGCAGCCGCAGTAGTAGCAGACGTTGGCGCAGAAGGGCAGATGGACGTACAGAGACAACGGGCGTGACGCCTGGCGGCTGCTGCGCAGGGCGTGGAGCAGATCGAACGAACCGATCTTGTCATTGAACTGGGCCGCGGTCGGGTACGACGTGTAGCGCGGGCCGGCCTGATCGTAACGACGGATCAGGTCGGAATCCCAGCGAATGGAGTCGAGCATGTGGCGTTCCCGGTCATGACGGCGGTCGCTGGATTCTAGGTGCAGGGCCTCGCGACGGACTTGACCTGTATCAAAGTTGATCAGACCCTAGTGCGTTGGGTCCGATCGCTCCCGACATGCGGAAGGATCGCCGTAATTCGTGGTCAGATGGTCACCTTCCTCCGTTTCGAACCAGTAGATCCTAAATGTCGCTAGAGGAGAGTTTCATGCACAGTCGTCAGCAGGAAATCGCAGCCGCGCTCCATGTCTGCGCACCTTTCACCGGGCCGGAGTCCGTACAGACGGAAATCGACCGTCGGATACGCTTCATCCAGTCCTGCCTGCGCGAGTCCGGCATGAAGACACTGGTGTTGGGTATCAGCGGCGGAGTCGACTCGACGACTGCTGGCCTCTTGGCGCAGCGGGCCGTCGAGGGGATGCGCGCCGCTGGCGAGGGAGACCACTACCGTTTCATCGCCGTGCGCCTGCCGTATCAGGTCCAGCATGACGAGCATGAAGCTCAGCTGGCGGTGGATACCATCAAGCCCGATGAATGCCACACGGTGAACATCGGCACCGCGGTACTCGGTCTGGCGGCCGCTACCGAAGCACTCGAGCCGCTGAGCCCTGAACAGCGTGATTTCGTGCTGGGTAACACCAAGGCGCGGATGCGCATGGTTGCTCAATACACCATCGCCAATGCCCGTCAGGGGCTGGTGATCGGAACGGACCATGCGGCGGAGGCGGTGATGGGTTTCTTCACCAAGTTCGGTGACGGTGCGTGCGACCTGACGCCACTGGCCGGTCTGGTCAAGGATCAGGTTCGGCAGATCGCCGCCGCGCTGGGAGCGCCGGAGCAACTGGTACACAAGGTGCCGACCGCTGACCTCGAAGAGCTGTCACCGGGCAAGCCCGATGAGGCCGCGCACGGCGTCAGCTATCGCAACATCGACGACTTCCTGCAGGGCAAGCCGGTACCGGACGAGGCCGCCCAGATCATCGTCGATACCTATGACAAGACCGCACACAAGCGTCAGCTACCGAAGGAGCCCTGAGTTCCGCGCCCAGACTAGTGCGAATGGCCGCCGTGGACTGCTGCATTGCCGTGACCCATGAGCCATTGCTGATGAGGACCCGGCAGAGTCCACAGGCCGAACAGGATCACCATCAGGCCACCGGCGATGCGTACGCCGCGTTTGCGCAGCAGTCCCGTCAGGCGCTCGGCGGCCAGGCCGGTGGCAAGCAGAACCGGCCATGTGCCGATGCCGAAGGCCAGCATCAGCAGTGCACTGTCCCACGCATCGCCTTGGCTGGCCGACCAGAGCAGGGTGCTGTACACCAGACCACATGGCAGCCAGCCCCAGAGTGCCCCGAGAACGAGCGCGCGGGGCAGGCTGGTTACCGGCATCAGCCGGCTGGCGACGGGCTGGATATGGCGCCAGAGACCACGCCCTAGCGCTTCCACGCGGGTCAGGCCGCTCCACCAGCCAGCGAGATAAAGCCCCATGCTGATCAACAGCAACGCGGCAACGACACGCAGTGCCGTCGCCGCCGGGCTATTCGCAATCGCCCAGCCTGCCAGACCGATCAGAAAGCCGGCAACGGCATAGCTGGCCACCCGCCCCAGGTTGTAAGCGAGCAGCAGGCGCAGGCGCTTTGCGCGCTGTTCCGGCGGAATGGCCATGGTCAGCGCGCCCATCAGCCCGCCGCACATCCCCAGGCAATGTCCGCCGCCCAGCAGGCCAAGTACCCAGGCGGAAAGCAGAAGCGGAGCCAGTTCAGTCACCTTTGCGCTGCTCCGGCTGCTGTTTGGCATCATCCTGTGCGTCCGCGGGACGCTGGGGCTCTTCGTCATCGAAGAGAATGCTGTGCGCCGGCCCGTCTAGGTCGTCGAACTGACCGCTGTCCACTGCCCAGAAGAACACCCAGATCGCAACGGCCACCAGGACCACGGCAACAGGGATCAGGATATACAGAGCGGCCATCAGGACCTCCAGAGGCCGAAATCAGCGTTTCGGCTGCGATTAATGGCATGTCGCCTTGCGCATCGGCGCCAGTGGGGCGGTCCGCTGGCGGATCAGCCGCGGCCCGCTGGATCCGGCTGGCGCGTGAGCCGTAGGGCGTTGAGTACCACCAGCAGCGAGCTGATCGACATCCCGAGCGCCGCCCATAGAGGAGTGACCCAGCCCACTGCGGCGAACGGCAGAATCAGGCCATTGTACAGACTTGCCCAGGCAAGGTTTTCGATGATGATGCGTCGGCTGCGCCGGGCGATATCGAAGGCCTGCGCGAGGCTGCCGAGACGATTGGACAGCAACACGGCATCGGCGCTGGTCTTCGCCAGATCCGTTGCCGAGCCCATGGCGACGCTGATGTCGGCCGCGGCCAGCACCGGGACATCGTTGACGCCATCGCCGAGCATCAGCACGCGATGCCCTTCGGCCTGCAATGCCTGCAGCCTGGCGAGCTTCGCCGCCGGAGTCATGCCACCTTCGGCCTGGTCAATGCCCAGGTCGCTGGCGATCTGCGCCACCATCGGCGAGCTGTCTCCGGAAAGCAGCAGTGTCCGCCAGCCGCGTCGGCGGCAGGCTTCCAGCAGAGCCGGGGCGTCGTCGCGTAGCCGGTCGTCGAGTACCAGCCAGGCCAGCGGGCCATGCTCGTCGCCCAACAGAAGCCACTGGCCGTGTTCGCCAGGAATGGCCGGCGCGGAACCGGCGAAGCCTTCGGCCACGAAGCCCGGCTGGCCGATGCGCAGGTTGCGGCCTTGAACGCTGCCCTGCAGGCCGAGGCCTGGTACCGTCTCGACGGATTCGGCAGCCAGCGGCGCGCGGCCGAAGGCGCGGGCGATCGGATGCTCGGAGCGGTTCTCCAGCGCCGCGGCCAGCGCGAGACAGCTATCGGCATCGAGCTCACCGAGCGGGTGCACGGCGCTGAGCGTGAGGCGCCCTTCGGTGAGGGTCCCGGTCTTGTCGAAAACAACGGTGTCGATCTGGTTGAGGCCTTCCAGGACATGTCCGCGGGTCAACAGCAGGCCGAGCTTATGCAGGGTGCCGGTGGCCGCCGTCAGCGCAGTGGGGGTCGCCAGCGAAAGGGCGCAGGGGCAGGTCGCGACCAGCAGCGCGAGGACGATCCAGAAGGCGCGTTGCGGGTCGATCTGCCACCAGACCAGGCCGACGATGCTGGCCACCACCAGCACCACCAGCAGAAACCATTGGGCGACGCGGTCAGCCAGTTCGGCGAGCTTGGGTTTGTCGCCCTGGGCGCGTTCCAGCAGGCGGACAATGGCGGACAGCCGGGTGTCGTCGCCCAGTGCCTGGACCTCCACGGTCAGCGGGCCTTCGACATTGAGGGTGCCGGCGGTAACCGAATCGCCGGCACCGCGTGGAAGAGGCAGGTATTCCCCCGTTAGAACCGACTCGTCGACGCTGGATTGCCCGCTGAGAATCACGCCGTCAGCCGGGATCAATCCACCGGGCTGCACCAGCACCTGGTCGCCGAGCTGCAGTTCGCTGAGCAGGATGCGGTGACTGTGACCGTCGGCATCCAGCTTCAGGCAGGAGGCCGGCAGCAGGTTGACCAGTTGCGCGGTGGCGGCCGCTGTGCGCTCGCGTGCCCTGCGCTCCAGGTATCGCCCGGCCAGCAGAAAGAGGGCGAACATGCCCACCGCATCGAAATAAAGCTCGCCCTGGCCGGTGATGGTCGACCATATGCCGGCGACATAGGCGCCGCCGATGGCCAGCGATACCGACACGTCCATGGTCAGGTGGCGGGTACGCAGATCCCGTAACGCACCCTTGAAGAAATCGGTACAGCAGTAGAAGACGATGGGCGTGGTCAGCAGCAGCGCGGTCCAGCGGAGGGTGACGAAGAAGCTCTCCGACAGGTCCAGGTTGAACTCCGGCCAGGTCGCCATGGTTGCCATCATGACCTGCATCCAGAGCAGGCCGGTGACACCCAGTTGGCGCAACGAGCGCCGGTTCTCGCTCGCCAGGCGTTCGGCCGCCTGGTCGGCCTGATACGGGTGGGCCGCGTAGCCGATGCGGCGCAGTTCGCCCAACAGCTCGCTGAGCGGTAACTGCGCATCGCTCCAGCGCACGTTCAGGCGATGATTGGACAGGTTGAGGTTGGCCTCGGCCACGCCCTTCAGGTTGCGCAGATGGCGTTCGATCAGCCAGCCGCAGGCCGCGCAGCTGATGCCTTCGATCATCAGGGACGTGCTTGCCAGCTCGCCCTGGTGCTGAACGAAAGGTTGCTGTACGTCCTTGCGGTCGTACAACGCCATTTCCTCGCTGAGCTCCTGTGGGAGCGCCTGGGGATTGATCGCCGTGTCGCTGCGGTGCAGGTAGTAGCTTTCCAGGCCGCCCTTGACGATGGCTTCGGCCACCGCCTGACAGCCCGGGCAACACAAGGCCCGCGTCTCACCCAGCACGCGGGCCTGAAAGGGGCTGCCGGGAGGAACCGGCAGCCCGCAGTGGTAGCAGGGGAGGGGCTTTGCCATCAGCAGCTCAAGGCTTCAGTTCGAGCGCGCGGCCGGTTTCAACCGTCTTTTCACCATACAGGCGCCAGTCCTGGTCGCCTTCTCGGCCGAGGAGCTCGATGAAGCGTCGGCCGGTGATCGACTCCTGCATCTGTCCCTGATAGATGCCATCGCCCTGCGGTTGCAGGACCACGCGGCGGTCACGCTCCGGCTGGGTCGGGGAGAGCAGATTCAGCACCAGTTGCTGAGGCCGGCTCGCACCGCTCAGCTGCACCTCGGCCAGACCGCGCTCGTCATTGAGGACGATACGGGCCTGCATCTCCAGACGCTCCGCCAGCTTTTCGCGCTCGAGGGACTGGTTGATTCCTTTGCCGGCATCGTAGTAGTTGTCCGCCACCAGCGTATCGGCGTTGCGGATGGCAATCGTCAGCAACGACACCCCCAACACAACCGAACTCAGCAGAATCGCGATGACAAACCAGGCCCAGAACTGGGTGTACCAACGTGTTTGTTCGTTATCGGAGCGCATGCATTACCTTTCTAGCGGATGCTTGGGCCGATGAAACGGCTGTCGGCATCGTCATTGATCGATTCGTCGTCTACCGAACGGACATGGAAGACGATCTCATTGGTGCTCGAGGGCAGCTTCTCCGGTGCGATGGACAGTTCCACCGGCACGGTCACCAGCTCACCCGCTTCGGCCCGTATCTCGCTGCGGCCCTCATAGACCAGGCCGTCGAGACCCGAGGCCTCGATCACGAAGGTCTGCTCGCGCTGAGCCTTGTTCATGACCTTGAGGGTGTACACGTTCTCGATATTGCCTTGCTCGTTCTCGCGATAGAGCACGCGATCCTTGAGCACGTCCAGCTTGACCAGCGGGCGATCATACACGGCATAGGTGAACAGCCCCATCATCGCCAGCAGCGCGACCGCGTAACCGATCAGCCGCGGACGCAGCAGATGGGTCTTCTGGCCGGACAGGTTGTGTTCGGTGGTATAGCTGATCAGCCCGCGTGGGTAGTTCATCTTGTCCATGATCGCGTCGCACGCATCGATACAGGCCGCGCAGCCGATACATTCGATCTGCAGACCGTCGCGGATGTCGATACCGGTCGGGCAGACCTGCACGCACATGGTGCAGTCGATGCAATCACCCAGGCCCATGGCCTTGTAATCGGCGTCCTTCTTGCGCGGGCCACGCTTCTCGCCGCGGCGCGGATCGTAGGAAACGATCAGCGTGTCCTTGTCGAACATCACGCTCTGGAAGCGTGCATACGGGCACATGTAGATGCAGACCTGCTCGCGCAGATAGCCGGCGTTGCCGTAGGTGGCGAGCGTGAAGAAAGCCACCCAGAACAAGGCCCAGCCGCCAACCTGCAAGGTGAGTAGGTCAGGTACCAGTTCGCGGATGGGGGTGAAGTACCCGACAAAGGTGACCCCCGTCGCGAAGGAGACGAACAGCCAGATGCTGTGCTTGCCCAGCTTGCGGATGAACTTGCCGCCGCTCATGGGAGCCTTGTCCAGCTTCATGCGCTGGTTGCGATCACCCTCGGTGACCTTTTCGGCCCACATGAAAACCCAGGTGAACACGCTTTGTGGGCAGGTGTAGCCGCACCATACGCGGCCGGCGAACACAGTGATGAAGAACAGGCCGAAGGCGCAGATGATCAGCAGCCACGACAACAGCATGAAGTCCTGAGGCCAGAAGGTAGCCCCGAAGACATGGAATTTGCGCTCCGGAAGATCCCACCAGACAGCCTGTCGGCCGTTCCAGTTGATCCATGCGGTGCCGAAATAAAGGATGAAGAGAACCGCTCCGCCGACGCGGCGGATATTGCGAAACAGGCCGGAGAAGGCTCGGGTGTAGATTTTTTCACGCGCGGCATAGAGGTCAGCGGACGCTCCTGCCTTGGACGGAGGGGTTACATCACGAACGGGGATCTGCTCAGTCATCGAGTGCGTACCACGGCGGAAGGTGGGTGTCCCGGCCGATACGTGCCAACCGGGATCATTTTTCTGTCCAGCTGCGAATGGTACGCCCGGAGCGTTGAGGTCGGGTGTGACAGGTCGTCACTCCCGACCCCGGTCGATCACTGCTCCGGTTGCTGCGACAGGCTGTAGACGTAGGCTGCCAGCAGGTGAACCTTGTCATGGCCAAGGATCGCTTCCTGGGCAGGCATGCGGCCATTGCGACCGTAGCGCAGGGTCTGTTGGATCTGAGCGAAGCTCGAACCATACAGCCAGACGTTGTCGGTCAGGTTCGGCGCGCCCATGGCTGTAACGCCCTTGGCTTCCGGTCCATGGCAGACTACACAGTTGGCCGCGAAGATTTTTTGACCCTGCTCAATGTCGACGCTGATACCCTCTGGGGTATCACGGCCGGACAGGCTGCGAACGTAGCCAGCCACGTTGCGAATGCCTTCTTCGCCGATCACGTCCTTCCACGCCGGCATTGCAGCCTGACGGCCATGCAGGATGGTGGTCTTGATCGTCTCGGGCTCGCCGCCCCACAGCCAATCATCGTCGGTCAGGTTGGGGAAGCCATAGGCGCCCTTGGCGTCGGAGCCGTGGCAGACGGAGCAGTTGGAGGCGAACAGACGGCCACCCATCTTCAGCGCCTGCGGGTCCTTGGCCACTTCCTCTACCGGCATGGCGGCGTATTTGGCGTACAGCGGGCCGTACTGCTCGTCGGCCTTGTCCATCTCGCGCTGCCATTCCTTGACCTGAGTCCAGCCGTCCTCATAGCCCGGCAGCAGGCCTTTCCAGTTGCCCAGGCCGGGGTAGAGCGCCAGGTAGCCGAGTGCGAACACCACGGTGCCGACGAACAGCATGAACCACCAGCGCGGCAGCGGGTTGTCGTACTCCTCGATGCCGTCATAGGAGTGGCCAACGGTTTCTTCGGTGCTGTCAGGGCGTTGGCCCTTGCGAGTTGCCAGTAGCAGCCAGACCAGCGCGGCAATGGTGCCGAGGCTCAGCAGGGTGACGTACCAACTCCAAAACGAGGTCATTTATTTCTTACTCCTGGAAGCTTCTTCATCACGCTTCTTGGCGTCGGTCTCGTCGTCCGCGAAGGGCAGATTGGCGGCTTCGTCGAAGCTTTGCTTGCGTTTGCTGCTGTAGGCCCAGAGCACCACGCCAATAAAGGCGACGAATACCAGAATTGTGCCCAGGCCACGAAGAGTCCCGATTTCCATCATGCGTTACCGTTTGTTGGTGAGTGCGGTGCCGAGTACTTGCAGATAGGCCACCATGGCGTCCATCTCGGTCTTGCCACGAACGGCATCCCGGGCGCCGGCGATGTCTTCGTCGGTGTAGGGCACGCCGAGGGTGCGCAGCGCCGACATCTTCTTGGCGGTGTCCTTGCCATCGAGGGTCTTCTCGACCAGCCACGGGTAGGACGGCATCTTCGACTCGGGCACGACGTTGCGCGGGTTGTACAGGTGCGCACGGTGCCAGTCATCGGAGTAGCGGCCGCCGACACGGGCTAGGTCCGGACCGGTACGCTTGGAGCCCCACAGGAACGGATGGTCGTAGACGCTTTCGCCGGCGACGGAGTAGTGGCCGTAGCGCTCGGTTTCGGCGCGGAACGGGCGCACCATCTGCGAGTGGCAGCCCACGCAACCTTCGCGGATGTACAGGTCACGGCCTTCCAGTTGCAGCGCGGTGTACGGCTTCATGCCCTCGACCGGCTCGTTGACGGCGTCCTGGAAGAACAGCGGGACGATCTGGGTCAGACCACCGATGCTCACCGCCAGGATCATGAACAGGGTCAGCAGACCGATGTTCTTTTCAAGTATTTCGTGGTTCTTCATCTATCCGTTTCCTCAAGCGATCTGCGCGGCAGCGTCGTACTGGGCTGCTTTGGCGACACGCACGGTGCGCCAGGTGTTGTAGGCCATCAGCAGCATGCCGGCGAGGAAGAAGGCGCCGCCGAGCGCACGGACGATGAAGCCCGGGTGGCTGGCTTCCAGCGCTTCGACGAAGGAGTAGGTCAGGGTGCCGTCTTCGTTGATTGCGCGCCACATCAGGCCCTGGGTGATGCCGTTGACCCACATCGAGGCGATGTAGAGCACGGTGCCGATGGTGGCCAGCCAGAAGTGCGCATTGATCAGGCCGATGCTGTGCATCTGCTCGCGACCGAACACTTTCGGGATCAGGTGGTACATCGAACCGATGGTGATCATCGCTACCCAGCCGAGGGCGCCAGCGTGTACGTGGCCGATGGTCCAGTCGGTGTAGTGGGACAGGGCGTTGACGGTCTTGATGGCCATCATCGGACCTTCGAAGGTCGACATGCCGTAGAACGCCAGCGAGACCACCAGGAAGCGCAGGATCGGATCGGTGCGCAGCTTATGCCAGGCGCCGGAGAGGGTCATCATGCCGTTGATCATGCCACCCCAGCTCGGTGCCAGCAGGATGATCGACATCACCATGCCCAGGCTCTGCGCCCAGTCCGGCAGGGCGGTGTAGTGCAGGTGGTGCGGGCCGGCCCAGATATAAAGGGTGATCAGCGCCCAGAAGTGGACGATCGACAGGCGATAGGAATACACCGGACGCTCGGCTTGCTTCGGCACGAAGTAGTACATCATGCCCAGGAAGCCGGTGGTCAGGAAGAAGCCCACGGCGTTGTGGCCGTACCACCACTGCACCATCGCATCGGTCGCGCCCGAATAGATCGAGTAGGACTTGAACCAGCTCACCGGGATTTCCAGGTTGTTGACGATGTGCAGCATCGCCGTCACCAGGATGAAGGCACCGAAGAACCAGTTACCCACATAGATGTGCTTGGCCTTGCGCTTCATGATGGTGCCGAAGAACACGGCAATGTACGACACCCATACCAAGGTGATCAGGATGTCGATCGGCCATTCCAGTTCCGCGTATTCCTTGGAGCTGGTGAAGCCTTGCGGCAGCGTGATGACCGCCAGCACGATCACGGCTTGCCAACCCCAGAAGGTGAAGGCAGCGAGACCATCGGAGAACAGCCGCGTCTGGCAGGTGCGCTGAACCACGTAGTAGGACGTGGCGAACAGTGCGCAACCACCGAAGGCGAAGATCACCGCGTTGGTGTGCAAGGGACGCAGACGACCGAAGCTCGTCCACGGCAGGTCAAAATTGAGCGAGGGCCACACCAGCTGCGCGGCGATGAAAACACCCAGGCCCATCCCAATGATTCCCCACACCACCGTCATGATGGCGAATTGGCGAACCACCTTATAGTTATAAGCAGTCTCACTTATTGCTGTGCTCATGCAAGGCTTCCACGCTAATGGCATTTTCGAAGGCAAAAACGGCGGCAAGTATGGAGAAAGCAGGGGGGCAATGCAAACGACGCCCGGGCTCTCTTTGCTGGCCGAAACCCTGATTTAAAGCGTCTTCCGTGTGCTGTGCAGGGACGATTCGCACCAGGCCGGTGCGCGGGATTTATCGAGTTCGCCTTATGGTTCTAGGCGGGGCGGCGAATCGGAAGCAAAGCTTAAAAGTGCAGCTGCGGAGGGGGAAGGTCTTCGGTCGGCTGAGGATGCGACAGATAGTCGCAGCGCCGTGGAAGTTGCCTTGGAACAAGGCGGGAAGGGCGGTACGAGTGTACCGCCCTTTTACGACTCACTGCTTGGCGACTTGTTCCGGGTTTTTCGACAAGCTGTAAACGTAGGCAGCGAGCAGGTGCACCTTGTCGTTACCCAGGTACTGCTGCTGAGCCGGCATCTGGCCGTTGCGGCCGTGACGGATGGTCTGCTGCAGTTGGCCCAGGCTCGAACCGTAGATCCAGCCGGAGGCATGCTGCAGGTTCGGCGCGCCCAGCGCGGCCATGCCTTCGCCACCCTGGCCGTGGCAGACGGCGCAGGTCTGCGCATAGACCTCCTTGCCTTTGCCCAGATCGGCATCGGTGCCTTCCGGCAGCGGCAGACCGGCGAGTTCGTTGCGCACGAAGGCGGCGACGTTCTTCACGCCTTCTTCGCCGATGGCCTGGCCCCAGGCCGGCATGGCAGCGATACGGCCGTTCAGAATGCTGGTCTTGATCGAGGTCGCATCACCGCCCCAGCGCCAGTGCTGGTCGGCCAGGTTCGGGAAGCCCAGGGAGCCCTTGGCGTCGGAGCCATGGCAGATGGCGCAGTAGTTGGCGAACAGGCGGGCGCCCATTTTCACAGCCTGCGGGTCCTGTGCCACCTGTTCCACCGACATGGCAGCGTACTTGGCGAAGATCGGGCCGTACTTCTCGTCGGCTTGCGAAACCTCACGCTCCCACTGCTTCTCTTGCGTCCAACCACCTTCGTAACCCGGCAGGACGCCTTTCCAGTTGCCCAGGCCCGGGTAGAGCACCAGGTAGAGAATGCCGAATACCAGCGTGCCGATGAACAGCAAGAACCACCAGCGCGGCAGCGGGTTATCGTATTCCTCGATGCCGTCGAAGGCATGACCCATCGTCTGGTCGGTAGTACCGGCGGACTCGCCCTTGCGGGTGGCGAAGATCAGCCAGAACAGAGCGACGATGGTGCCCAGCGTCAGCAGGGCGATGTATCCACTCCAGAAAGTGCTCATGTGCTACTCCTGGACAGCCCGAGCAACTCTGGCTGTCCGCGATTGAAGTCCCTGACGGCTGGCTTGGCAGTCCGTCATTTTTCTTGGCCGATCGGAATCAGCGCTTGTTGGTCAGAGCCGTGCCGAGTACCTGCAGGTAGGCCACCATCGCGTCCATTTCGGTCTTGCCCTTGACGGAGTCACGGGCGCCGGCGATGTCTTCGTCGGTGTAGGGCACGCCGAGGGTGCGCAGCGCCGACATCTTCTTGGCGGTGTCCTTGCCATCGAGGGTCTTCTCGACCAGCCACGGGTAGGACGGCATCTTCGACTCGGGCACGACGTTGCGCGGGTTGTACAGGTGCGCACGGTGCCAGTCATCGGAGTAGCGGCCGCCGACACGGGCTAGGTCCGGACCGGTACGCTTGGAGCCCCACAGGAACGGATGGTCGTAGACGCTTTCGCCGGCGACGGAGTAGTGGCCGTAGCGCTCGGTTTCGGCGCGGAACGGGCGCACCATCTGCGAGTGGCAGCCCACGCAGCCTTCTCGGATGTACAGGTCACGGCCTTCCAGTTGCAGCGCGGTGTAGGGCTTCATGCCCTCGACCGGCTCGTTGACGGCGTCCTGGAAGAACAGCGGGACGATCTGGGTCAGACCGCCGATGCTCACCGCCAGGATCATGAACAGGGTCAGCAGACCAACGTTCTTCTCGAGTTTTTCATGCGATTTCATTTACGTCGGCTCCTCAAGCGATCTGCGCGGCGGCGTCATACTCGGCCGGCTTGGCCGCCTGAACGGTGCGCCAAGTGTTGTAGGCCATCACCAGCATGCCGGCGAAGAAGATCGCACCACCGATCATCCGCACCACGAAACCGGGGTGGCTGGCTTCCAGCGCTTCGACGAAGGAGTAGGTCAGCGTGCCGTCGTCGTTGATCGCACGCCACATCAGGCCCTGAGCGATACCGTTGACCCACATCGAGGCGATGTAGAGCACGGTGCCGATGGTGGCCAGCCAGAAGTGGGTGTTGATCAGGCCGATGCTGTGCATCTGCTCGCGACCGAACACTTTCGGGATCAGGTGGTACAGCGCGCCGATGGACACCATGGCAACCCAGCCGAGGGCGCCGGCGTGCACGTGGCCGATGGTCCAGTCGGTGTAGTGGGACAGGGCGTTGACGGTCTTGATGGCCATCATCGGACCTTCGAAGGTCGACATGCCGTAGAACGCCAGCGAGACCACCAGGAAGCGCAGGATCGGATCGGTGCGCAGCTTATGCCAGGCGCCGGAGAGGGTCATCATGCCGTTGATCATGCCACCCCAGCTCGGTGCGAGCAGGATCAGCGACATCACCATGCCCAGGCTCTGCGCCCAGTCCGGCAGGGCGGTGTAGTGCAGGTGGTGCGGGCCGGCCCAGATGTAGACGGTGATCAGTGCCCAGAAGTGGACGATCGACAGGCGATAGGAATAGACCGGACGTTCGGCCTGCTTCGGCACGAAGTAGTACATGATCCCGAGGAAGCCGGCGGTGAGGAAGAAGCCCACGGCGTTGTGGCCGTACCACCACTGCACCATCGCGTCGGTGGCGCCGGAGTACAGCGAGTACGACTTCATCGCGGTGACCGGAATTTCCAGGTTGTTGACGATGTGCAGGATCGCCACGGTCAAGATGAAGGCACCGAAGAACCAGTTACCAACATAGATATGCTTGACCTTGCGCGTCGCCAGCGTGCCGAAGAAGACGATCGCATAGGCCACCCAGACGATGGTGATCAGGATGTCGATCGGCCACTCCAGTTCCGCGTATTCCTTGGAGCTGGTGAAGCCCAGCGGCAGGGAGATCGCGGCGAGCAGGATGACCAGCTGCCAGCCCCAGAAGGTGAACGCTGCCAGCTTAGGCGCGAACAGGGTGGTTTGGCAGGTGCGCTGAACCGAGTAGTAGGAAGTCGCGAACAGAGCACAGCCGCCGAAGGCGAAGATCACCGCGTTGGTGTGCAATGGGCGAAGACGACCGAAACTGGTCCACGGGAGGTCGAAGTTCAGAAATGGCCAGGCCAATTGTGCTGCGATGAAAACGCCGAGCCCCATCCCGACGATTCCCCACACCACCGTCATGATGGCGAATTGGCGGACCACCTTGTAACTGTAGGCGGTACTGGTTGCTGTGTTCATGTATGGGCTTCCATCCACGGGTAATGAGCAGTTTTTTCTTTCTAATAGAAAGCGGGGCAAGAATGGGGAAAGGGCAATCTGCCGGTATTGACGCGGGTCAATACACACAATGTGACAAAGGGCATCTCGTCGGCTGGAACCATCCTCGGGGCGTGGCGTCGGCCAGTCTGATTCTGGCCCACGGCGCCGGTGCGCCGATGGACAGTCCGTTCATGGAGCAAATGGCTGTGCGCGTTGCCGCGCGCGGGGTTGCGGTATGTCGCTTCGAGTTCGCCTACATGGCGGCGCGGCGCCAGGGAATGGGCAGGCGCCCGCCCAGTCCGCAGGCTCAGCTGCTCGCACAATGGCGGGAAGTCCATGCGCTGGTGCGACAGCAGGCCACAGGACCGCTGGCCATCGGCGGCAAGTCCATGGGCGGGAGAATGGCGAGCCTGTTAGCCGATGAGCTGGAGGCCGAGGCACTGGTGTGCCTGGGCTATCCGTTCCATCCCGCGGGGAAGCCGGACAAGCCTCGAGTGGCCCATCTGCAAGGGCTGAGGACGCCGACGTTGATCGTGCAGGGCGAGCGCGATGCACTCGGTGATCGCGAGCGGGTGGCGCAATACCCGTTGTCGCCTGCGATCGCCCTGCATTGGCTCGCTGCGGCGGACCATGATCTGAAGCCGCTGAAGCGCTCGGGGCTGACCCACGAGCAGCATCTGGACGAAGCGGCGGACGTCATCGCCGCGTTTCTGGGCGGGCTCTCAAGCACCTGAGAAGGGCAGCGAGCACCTTGTGACGCTCGCTGCACTGCGCTCAGCGGTTGAAGCGTTCGACCAGCGCGTACTGCCCCTGCGCCGTTGCCGCGAGATCCTCGCTGAGCAGCGCCGAGCTACGGGCGTCGCCGGCGGTCTGGTCGGCGAGGCGGGCGATGGTGCTGACGTTGAGGCTGATCTCGTCGGCGACGGCGCTCTGCTCTTCGGTGGCCGAGGCGATCTGCGTGGTCATGTCGATGATATTGCCCATGGCCTCGTTGATGCCCGTCAGCGCCTGGTCGGCCTGGACTACCTGCTCGACGCCGCGGTTGGCATGGACCCGACCGGCCTCGGTGGTCTGCACGGCGTGGCGTGCCTGCTGCTGCAGCTTTTCGATGAGCTGGTGGATCTCGCCGGTGGCCGCACCGGTACGCTGGGCCAGCTGGCGTACCTCGTCGGCAACCACGGCGAAGCCGCGGCCGCTCTCGCCGGCGCGCGCCGCCTCGATGGCGGCGTTGAGTGCCAGCAGGTTGGTCTGATCGGCGATGCTCTTGATCACGTCGACCACGCTACCGATCGCCTCGCTGTCGCTGGCCAACTGATTGACCGCTTCGCCGGTCTTGGCCACCGAGTCGGAGAGTTGCTGGATGGCCTTGCGCGTCTCGCCGGTGACTTCCCGGCCGTGGACAGTGAGGCGGCTGGCTTCACGGGTGGCATCGGCTGCCAACGCAACGTTGCTGGCCACTTCCTGCGTGGTTGCGGCCATCTCGTTGATGGCCGTGGCCACCTGCTCGGTATCCTGATGCTGCTGCACCAGGCCGTTGGCACAGTTCTGAGCCAGCGTGTCGGCCTCCTTGGCCTGACCCTGCAGCTGCACGGCGGTGTCCTGCAGGCGTGTGAGGCAGGTCTTCAGGTGGGCCTGCTGGCTGAGCATGGCCATTTCCAGCTGCACTTCGACGCCGCGGCTATCGGTGTACATGCGTGCGATCAGCGGATCACTGGTGCTCTGCTGCGCCAGCTGCATCAGCCGGCGTAGGCCACGCTGCTGCCAGTGCAGGCCGGCAAGGCCGAGCGGAATCGACAGCAGGGCCGCTGCCATAAAGCCCACGGCATGGTCGAAGAATGCACCGAGCAGAAAGCCGATCTGGCCCACCAGAATGAACGGCAGCCACTTCATCAGTACGGGTAGCCAGACGTCGCTGCGCGGTACGCCGCTCTTGCCCGCATTCAGTCGTGCGTAGAGTGCTTCGGCGCGCTGGATCTGCTCGCGCGTCGGCTTGGTCCGCACCGATTCGTACCCGGTGACCTGCCGCTGCTGATCGAGAATCGGCGTGACGTAGGCGTTGACCCAATAATGGTCACCGTTCTTGCGACGATTCTTGACCACGCCCATCCACGGCTTGCCTTGCTTGAGCGTCGTCCACATATGCTCGAACACCGCGGGAGGCACGTCCGGATGGCGCACCAGGTTGTGCGGCGCGCGGATCAGCTCGTCGCGAGCGAAGCCACTGACTTCGGCGAAGATGTCGTTGCAGTAGGTGATCTGCCCTTTCAGGTCGGTGGTCGAGATGAGGCGTTGCTGGTCGGGGAAGGCATATTCACGCTGGGATACGGGCTGGTTGTTACGCATCGACTTTTCACGCCTGGCATTGAATGTTCGGAGGAGCGCGCCTGACCTTTGATGTTCTTCTGAGTCTGGGCTGACCTATGGGTCGGCCATGGCGTGGCGTTCTTGAGACGGCAAAGCTGATTCGAGGATCAACTTTGGTCGAAAGGCGACTGACGGCAGATTCGGCTTAATGGTTCTGCAATCTTTTTGCGAGAGGGTTAATGCGTGTCCGGACGTTCCGGTCGGCGGGGCGGTGGCGAAGTCAGGGACCGGACAGCGTGCATGGATGTTCAGGCGGCTGGAGATAGGACGCCAGTGGACGGCGAAACGCCGGTGCGAACGGATTCGCACCGGCGTTTTTTCTGCCTGATCAGCTGCCGATCAGCTGGCGCAATACGTAGTGCAGGATGCCGCCGGCCTTGAAGTACTGGACCTCGTTCAGCGTATCGATGCGGCTCAGCACCTGGAACGAATCGCGCGAGCCGTCCTGCCGTTCCACGTCGACGGTGAGCAGCTGGCGTGGCTTGATGTCCGCGCCGAGCCCTCGGATCGACAACTTCTCCGTGCCGTTCAGACCCAGCGACTGACGCGTCTGCTCGCCGACGAACTGCAGCGCCAGCACGCCCATGCCGATGAGGTTGGATCGGTGGATGCGCTCGAAGCTTTCGGCGATGACCGCCTTCACGCCCAGCAGGTTGGTGCCCTTGGCGGCCCAGTCACGGCTGGAGCCGGTGCCATACTCCTTGCCGGCAATCACCACCAGCGGCACGTCTTCGGCCTGATAGCGCATGGCGGCGTCGTAGATCGACAGCTTTTCACCACTCGGCTGGTAGAGCGTGTTGCCGCCTTCCTCGCCGCCGAGCATCTCGTTCTTGATGCGGATGTTGGCGAAGGTGCCGCGCATCATCACTTCGTGGTTGCCGCGGCGCGAGCCGTAGGAGTTGAAGTCTTCCGGCGCCACCCCCAGCGATTGCAGGTAAAGGCCGGCCGGCGAACTCGCCTTGATGTTGCCGGCGGGCGAGATGTGGTCGGTGGTGATGGAGTCGCCGAACACCGCCAGAACCCGGGCATTCTCGACGTCCGCCGGCGGCGCTGGTGGCTGGCCGATATCTTCGAAGTAGGGCGGGTTCTGCACGTAGCTGGAGCTGGCATTCCACTGATAAGTGTCGCCGGCGCTGACCGGAATCTTCTGCCAGTGCTCGTCACCGCTGAATACGTCGGCATAGCGGCTGCGGAACATCTCGCCGTCGATACGCGCCACGGCTTCGGCGATTTCGGCGCTGCTCGGCCAGATATCCTTCAGGTACACCGGCTGATTCTGGTCGTCGTAGCCCAGCGGCTCGCGGTCCATGTTGATGCGCGTGGTGCCGGCCAGGGCGAAGGCGACCACCAGCGGTGGCGAGGCCAGCCAGTTGGCCTTGACCAGCGGGTGTACGCGGCCCTCGAAGTTGCGGTTGCCGGACAGCACCGACGATACGATCAGGTCGTTGTCGGTAATCGCCTGGCCGATGGCATCCGGCAACGGTCCGGAGTTGCCGATACAGGTGGTGCAGCCGTAGCCCACCAGATTGAAGCCGAGCTGGTCCAGATAGCGCGTCAGCCCGGCCCGCTCGAGGTAGTCGGTGACCACCTTGGAGCCGGGCGCCAGTGAGGACTTGACCCAGGGCTGACGCTTGAGCCCGCGCTCAACCGCCTTCTTGGCGACCAGACCGGCGGCCATCAGTACATTGGGGTTCGAGGTATTGGTGCAGGAGGTGATTGCCGCGATGACCACCGCGCCGTGCTTGAGGTGGAAGTTCTCGCCCTTGACCTCCACCGAGGTGTCGGCCTGCTGCTTGCGCCCGCCGGTTTCCAGTAGCAGGTCGAAGTTGGCGCCGATATCGCCGAGCGTGACCCGGTCCTGCGGGCGCTTGGGCCCGGCTACGGACGGCTGCACCTGGGCCAGGTCCAGCTCCAGGGTAGCGGTGAACACAGGGTCCGGCGAATTGCTGTCACGCCACATGCCCTGAGCCTTGCTGTAGGCCTCGACCAGGGCAATGCGCTCCTCGTTGCGGCCGGTCAGGCGCAGGTAGTCGATGGTGATCTGGTCGACCGGGAAGAAGCCGCAGGTGGCGCCGTACTCGGGCGCCATGTTACCGATGGTGGCACGGTCGGCCAGCGGCAGGTGGTCCAGCCCCGGGCCGTAGAACTCGACGAATTTGCCGACCACGCCGTGCTTGCGCAGCATCTGCGTCACGGTCAGCACCAGGTCGGTGGCGGTGACGCCCTCGTTGAGCTTGCCGCTGAGGCGGAAACCGATCACCTCGGGAATCAGCATCGACACCGGTTGGCCGAGCATCGCCGCTTCGGCCTCGATGCCGCCGACACCCCAACCGAGCACGCCGAGGCCATTGATCATGGTGGTGTGCGAATCGGTGCCGACCAGGGTGTCCGGGTAGGCGACGGTTTCGCCGTTCTCTTCGCGGGTCCAGACAACCTGGCCGAGGTATTCCAGGTTGACCTGGTGGCAGATGCCGGTACCCGGCGGCACCACGCTGAAGTTGTCGAAGGCCTGCTGGCCCCAGCGCAGGAACTCGTAGCGTTCACCGTTGCGCTGCATCTCGATCTCGACGTTCTGCTCGAAGGCCTGGTCGCTGCCGAAGCGGTCGACCATCACCGAGTGGTCGATCACCAGGTCCACCGGCGACAGCGGGTTGATCTTCTGCGGATCACCGCCGGCCCTGGCCACGGCATCGCGCATGGCCGCGAGGTCGACTACTGCCGGGACGCCGGTGAAGTCCTGCATCAGTACCCGGGCGGGGCGGTACTGGATTTCCTGGTCCGAGCTGCGGGTTTGCAGCCAGCTCACCAGCGATCTGAGATCGTCGCTGCGTACGGTCACGTCATCTTCCCAGCGCAGCAGGTTCTCCAGCAGCACCTTGAGGGAGGTGGGCAGTCGGCTGATGTCGCCCAGCTGGGCGGCTGCGTCGGGGAGGCTGTAGTAGTGGTAGGTCTTGCCGGCAACCTCGAGGCTGCGGCGACATTTCAGGCTATCCAGGGAAGGCATTCCTCATCTCCTTGTGCCCACACGGTGAGGGCTGGCTGATGAACGAGCTTTGAAACTAGCCCTTGGGCAGGTGTTTCGCTACTGCACTGGACCGGGCGATGCGGGCGAGGGTTCCCGCGGTCGGCTATGATGCGCGGCTTTGGCGCAGACCCGACCGCTCACAGGATCCGAACATGAATACATTGTTGCTGCATTGCCGCCCCGGGTTCGAAGGCGAGGTCTGTGCCGAAATCAGTGAGCACGCCGCCATCCTCGAAGTCGCCGGCTATGCCAAGGCGCGGCCTGACAGCGCCTGTGCCGAGTTCATCTGCAGCGAGCCCGGCGGCGCCGAAAGGCTGATGCGCCGGCTGCGCTTCGCCGATCTGATTTTTCCGCGGCAATGGGCACGTGGCGACTACCTGCAGCTTCCGGAAACCGATCGCATCAGCGTGCTGCTGGCGCACCTGGCGGACTACCCGGTGTGCAGCAGCCTGTGGCTGGAGGTGCTGGATACCAACGATGGCAAGGAGCTTTCCAACTTCTGCCGCAAGTTCGAGGCGCCGCTGCGCAAGGCGCTGGTCAAGGCCGGGCGCCTCGACGAGCAGGGCAAGGGGCCGCGCCTTCTGCTCACGTTCAAGAGCGGTCGCGAAGTATTCGTCGGCATCGCCGAGGCGAACAACAGCGCGCTGTGGCCGATGGGCATCCCGCGCCTGAAGTTTCCGCGCCAGGCACCCAGCCGCTCGACGCTCAAGCTGGAGGAGGCCTGGCACCATTTCATCCCGCGTGAGCAGTGGGATACGCGGCTGGCGGCGGGCATGACCGGAGTCGACCTCGGCGCGGCGCCGGGCGGCTGGACCTGGCAGATGGTCAACCGGCATATCAAGGTCAGCGCGGTGGACAACGGGCCGATGAACGCCGACCTGATGGATTCCGGGCTGGTGGAACATTTTCGCGCCGACGGCTTTACCTTCCGCCCGAAAAGGCCGGTGGACTGGATGGTCTGCGACATCGTCGAGAAGCCGGCGCGCAATGCTGCGCTGCTGGAAACCTGGATCGGCGAGGGCCTGTGCCGCGAGGCGGTGGTGAACCTCAAGTTGCCGATGAAGCAGCGCTACGCCGAGGTCAAGCGCCTGCTCGAACGTATTGCCGACGGGCTGGCCGAACGTGGCGTCAAGGCCAGTATCGGCTGCAAGCAGCTGTATCACGACCGGGAAGAGGTGACCTGTCACCTGCGCCGCCTCTGATCGTTGATCGGCAGCGGATGACCTGTTCTCCCGCTTGCGCCACAATGCACGCCTGTTTTCCGGAGCCCCCTGATGAGCCAATCAGCTGAAATGACTGTCGACGCCGTTCTCGACGCCACCGGCCTGAACTGTCCCGAGCCGGTGATGATGCTGCACAACAAGGTGCGCGACCTGGCTGGCGGGGCCATGCTCAAGGTCATCGCTACCGATCCCTCGACCCAGCGCGACATTCCCAAGTTCTGCGTGTTCCTCGGCCATGATCTGGTCGAACAGCAGGCCGAGGCCGGTACCTATCTGTACTGGATTCGCAAGAAACTCGACTGACCGCGCCTTCCCGCAGGGCTGACGCTCCGCCGTTGCGTGTCAGAGATCCGGCGCGGCGGCTCGCGTATTCTGCCGCCGCCACATGCGGGTCAGCCAGCGCCAGGCGATCCAGCCGCCGCCGATCAGGTAGATCAGCCCCCCCGGCACCCACATGATCAGCCCGGCCAGCTGCTGATCTTCCACTGAGCGGCCTTCACCGTAGAACGACACGCTACCGAAGGTGAGCAGGGCGCCCAGCAGACCGGTGTGCATCAGCGTCAGCAGCACCGCCATCAGTGCCTGTGGAACCTGCTTCGGGTTCGCGCGCAGCACCGACCACCAGAACAGCCAGCCGGTGAACAGGAAGCATGCATGCTCGAAGGCATGCCACCAGAGGTTGTCCAGCGCCAGCACATAGAGCTTCGGTGTGTGCCAGATCCAGATCACCGCGCCATGCAGCAGCGCCAGCAGCGTGGGGTAGCGCCCGGCACGCAGGATCCCGGTCCATAGCGGCTGGGCGAAGCGGCCGGTGACCCCGCGCCATTGCGGCAGCGGTCGCGCCAGCGCCCACAGCGGGGCGATCACGATGATGAACAGCATGTGTTGGGTCATGTGCCAGGCCGTGCTGGTTTCCGCCCAGTCGTCGATGGGGCCGAACACCGAGAACACCACCAGCAGCATTGCTGCGTGAAAGCAGAGGGCTTCATGGCGCCGCGGCGCAACCTTGCGACCGCCGAGCAGGTACAGCAGCCAGGCCGCTGCCACCAGCAAAGCGGTCAGCAGCAGCGGCGCGCGGTCGAGCACATGGGCGTCGAACAGGCCGTGGGCGAAGGCAGGCGTCGATACACTCAGGGCTACCGGCAACGTCAGCAGTCCCGGTGATATTCGCCGTTTGGCTCGGAAGATCACAGGCATGGCGGTATCTGCAACAGCGGAATGCCGACGAACAGCGTGGCCAGGGCCGCGATGAAGTGAATACCCGCAGCGATCTTGGTGACGAACTGCTGCCGTTCGTTCTGTTCCTCCGGTGCCCGCGACAGACGCCAGAAATAGCGCGCCATCCACAGCAGCAACGCGAGGGTCAGCAGGGTCAGGGCACCCAGGCTGCCGTTCAGCCAGTTCCATACGCCCTGGGCCGGGTCGGGCGGGCTGAGCTTGCAGATCACCGCCTGGCCGCCATACATGGCGATGAACCACAGGCTCCAGATGATCAGGCCGATCGGAATCTGGATCGGATGGTAGGGCGACGTCCGCGCATACCTCATCACGCACCTCCCCAGGTGGCCGGAAACAGCACGATGGCCGCATAGCTGACCCAGAGCACACCCAGGTTGTAGTACCAGAGCTGCTCGACCACGACGGGCTCGTATGGCGCCTTGTCGCCCACGTAACCGAGGGCTACGCGCCATGCCTGCAGACCGGTGAGCACCGCTGCCAGTGTGCAATGGATCAGGCTGTACGCGAGCATTACGAACACCACGGCATCATGTGCGGTTTCGGTAGGTGCCAGCCCCGCGCTCAGCATCAGCCACAGCAGCATCACCGACTGCGCCAGTGCCAGCAGCCCCAGCCACGCCAGCTGCGCCATCAGCCCGTGGTGCGTGCCGCCCCGCAGGCGCTTGATCAGACGGTGCAGCCAGAGCGTGCCCGCGCTCAGCAGCACGGCGCTGGCGAACATCAGCCAGCCGTTGAGCTGGCTCTCCGGCACCCGCCATTGCGGCGAAACGGTCCAGAGGTAGAACCAGCCGAACAGCAGCGACAGATAGAGCGCGCCGTTGGCCAACAGTGTTACGCCCATGCCCCACAGGCCCGGCCCGTCGAACGTGCGTGAATGCAGCGGTGGCTCACCGGGCTGGGTATGGGCATCCGGCGCGGCGGCGGGGTGGGCACCGTTCTCCCACGACCAGCGCAGCAGTACCACCACTGTCGCCACGGTCGCGCCGAGGGCGACCCAGTAGAACTTGTTCAGCAGGCTGAGGCAGAGCACGGCGAGGAACACGGACGCGATGAACGGCAGCCAGCTGTTGCCCGGTAGGTGAATGATCTCGCGCACCTTGCCGGTCAGCGGGTCGCTGCCCCAGGTCTCCCGGCGGCCATGATCGATTACCGTCAGCGCGTGCTCGCCTCGGGCTACGCTGTCTGGCAGGTCCGGGTCCTTCCATAGCGGGTGGCGATCGGTTACGTCCGGCAGGCTGACGAAGTTGTAGGCGCTCGGTGGCAGGCAGGTGGCCCACTCCAGCGTATCGGCCTGCCAGGGGTTCTTCGGCGCCGGCTTGCCGAAACGGAAGTGCAGCACGATGTCCAGCAGGATGGTCGCGACGCCCACCGCCATGATGAAGCTGCCGATGGAGGACACCAGGTTGGGCATGTCCCAGCCCAGTCCCGTGTCATAGGTGTAGACCCGCCGCGGCATGCCGATCAGCCCGGTCCAGTGCATGATCAGGAAGGTCACGTTGAAGCCGATGAAGAACAGCCAGAAGCCCCAACGGCCGAGCTTGGCCGAGGGCATGCGGCCAGAGAAGTGTGGCAGCCAGTAATACAGCCCGGCCATCAGCGGGAAAACCATGCCGCCCACCAGCACGTAGTGCATGTGAGCAACCACGAAGTGGGTGTCGTGCACCTGCCAGTCGAACGGCACCAGTGCCAGCATCACGCCGGTCAGCCCGCCAGCGACGAAGACGATGAGAAAGCCCACCAGCCAGAGCATTGGCACCTTGTATACCGGCTTGCCGAGCCAGAGCGTCGCCAGCCAGGCAAAGATCTGCACACCGGTGGGGATCGCCACCAGCATGCTCGCCGCCGAGAAGAACGCTGTGGCCAGCTGCGGAATGCCGACCGTGAACATGTGGTGCACCCACAGCCCGAAACTGATGAAGCCGGTGGTCAGCACGCCCAGCACCACCCAGCGGTAGCCCACCAGCGGACGCTGGCAGAACACCGGGATCAGCGTCGAGACGATTCCCGCGCCCGGCAGGAAGATGATGTACACCTCGGGGTGGCCGAACAGCCAGAACAGGTGCTGCCAGAGCACCGGGTCGCCGCCCCGGGCGACATCGAAGAATGGCATACCGGCCGCGCGCTCCAGCTCCAGCAGAATGGAGCCGAGTATCAATGGCGGGAAGCCGACCACGATCATCATGGCCATCACCAGGATGTACCAGGCGTACAGCGGCATCTTGTGCAGCGCCATGCCGTTGGTACGGGTGCGCAGGATCGACACCACCAGCTCGACCCCCGCCGACACCGCGGAAATCTCCACGAAGGTGATGCCGAGCAGCCAGAAATCCGAGTTCACCCCCGGAGTATGCGCTGAACTGGACAGCGGCGTGTACATGAACCAGCCGGCCTTCGGCGCGATGTCGAGGAAGATGCTCGACAGCAGGATCAGCCCGCCGAACAGGTAGCAGTAATAGCCCAGCGCGGACAGCCGCGGGAATACCAGGTCGCGGGCGCCGATCATCTTCGGGATCAGGTAGACCGCCAGCCCCTCCATCATCGGCACGGCGAAGAGGAACATCATCACCGTGCCATGCATGGTGAAGACCTGGTTGTAGACGTCCGGCTCCATCAGCTCGTAGCCGGGCAGGGCGAGTTGCGTGCGGATCAGCATCGCCAGCAGGCCGCCGACGAGGAAGAAGAAGGCGCCGGTCACCAGGAATCGAAGGCCGATGCTGGTGTGGTTGACGATGGTCAGCGCGCGCCAGCCGCGCGGGTTGCCCCACACCTCGTTGAACTGGTCGTGCAGCTGGTCAGGGTCGGTGGCGGGGGCGCCAGTGTTACGGGTCGGGGTCATGGAGCGAGCGTCTCCAGCCAGTCGGCAAGCTGGCCGAGGGTTTCTTCGGGAATGTCGTCGTGGCGGGGCATGGCAATGCCGTGCTTGATGCTCTGATGATCGCTGAGCCAGCGGCGCAGGCCTTCGGCGTCGTTGGCAATCACCCCGGCACCCAGCGTCGGGCGGGTCGCCAGGTCGCTCAGATCCGGGGCGCGATTGCCGTCACTGACACCGGCGACGCGGTGGCACTGCCCGCAGCGCTCGTCGAACACCTGGCCGGCGGCGCCGCCCGGCGGCTGGTGCTCACGCCCGGTGCGGGCCTCGATCCAGGTAGCGAACGCATCGGCTTCGAGAGCTTCGACATGCAGGATCATGTGCGCGTGCTGGCTGCCGCAGAACTCCGAACACTGCCCGCGGAAGACGCCAGTCTGGGAGGCCTGCAGACGCAAGGTGTTGGTCCGCCCGGGCACCATGTCCAGTTTGCCGCCCAGTCGCGGCACCCAGAACGAATGGATGACGTCGGCACTGGTCACCTCGACGTCGACCGGTCGATCTATCGGCAGGATGAACTGATTGGCGGTCACCACGCCGCTTTCCGGGTAACGCACCTCCCACCACCATTGATGGCCGATCACCTGGACACGCAGCGGCTGTTCGCCTTCCACCGGCAGCGGCAGCATGCTGCGTCCGGTAGGGATGCCGAAGGCCAGCAGCGCGACGATGCTGACCGTGGGCAGGACGAGGCCGCCACCGATGATCCAGCGCCGGTTGATGCGCTTGGCCTCTTCGGCGCTGTGGGTGCGCGGCTGACGCAGCATCGCGTAGATCCACAGCGCGCTGACCACCGCCAGCACCACCACGGAGAAGCCGAACATCGCCCACCAGACATTGGCCACATCGCGCGCCATGGGTCCGGCCGGCGACAGCGCCGATTGCGGCCCCTCGCAGCCGAGCAGCAAAGGAACTGCCAGCGCCAGCGTGGTCCATTTGAAAGGGTTGCCGCCTCGTCTCGCTGAGCGGGCGGCCTGTTTCAGTTTGGAGCCTGGGAGGGCCGGATGGCCACAGAACGCGAGTCCATCAACAGTAACGCTGCCATTGCGGGCCATCCGCTGCACCCAATGATGATCCATTTCCCGGTCGCTGCCCTGATCGGTTTGGTGCCGGCGGACCTGGCCTACCTCTGGACTCTCGACGAGTTCTGGTGGCGTGCTGCGCTCTGGCTGTCCGGCGTCGGCGCGATCGGCGGCTGGATCGCCAGCATCGCGGGTGTCATCGACCTGGTATCGGTTCAGCAGATCCGCCGCAAGGTCACCGCCTGGTGCCATGCGATCCTGGCGGTGATGATGCTGTCGTTGGCCTCGCTGAACTGGCTGCTGCGCTACCAGGGCATGGACCGCGGCGACGGCGACGCGATGTGGGGGCTGTATCTCTCGCTGCTCACGGCCGTGCTGATTTCCCTGGCCGCTTTCCTTGGCGGGCGGCTGGTCTACGAGCACGCGGTCGGTGTGGATCTGGATGGCGAGCAGGCGCCCTGAGCCGTCGCAACGACGTGCCGGAGACGGCCAGCTCGGGCAGGCGGGATGGGAATGGTCGAGGCGGGCCGGGCGATCGGTCATGCGGGGCGGTCATTCCTTGAGTCAGAAGGGTTTGGCCAGTACCAGCCACAGGGTCAGGGCAATCAGAACCGGCACCAGTACACCCAGTGCCATGCACTGGTATGTGACGCCGCGCTCCGGCTCACGTTCGATACGCAGGACCAGAACGCCACACAGCGCATGACAGAGCGCCATGGCCGTGACCACCGTGAGTTTCATGATCAGCCAGCCGGCGAGGGTGCCGTCACGCAGGAACAATGCCGTGCCGGACCCAATGGCCAGTAGCGCGGCCGGTGTGCTGATGAGGGTGAAGACCATGCGGGTGAGGTGGGCATGGTCGCGGTAGAACAGCTGCTCGCTGCGCTTGGTGCCGGCGGCGATCATCGCCGGAAGATAGAGCAGCGAGCCGCACCAGCAGAGCAGGGCGGCGAAATGCAGCAGTTTGAGCAAGGGCATGCCGGTCTCCATCCTGCCTGACGCGAATCTGAGGATGTGACAGTGGCGCTTCAGGGCAGTTCGTCGCTTTTGCCGGCGAACTGCCTTCCCGGTCAGCCGCGGGTGTCAGCTTTGTGTCTGCTGCTCTCGCGGCTCGAACAGCTGGCTGCCGCAGCGGCTGCAGAATGCTGCGTTGGGTTCGTGGGTGAGCTTGTCGCAGGTGGGGCAGTTGTGGCGCAGGCTGTCCTGGCGCATCGCATTGGCCAGCTCGGCGGTGAAGATGCCGGTCGGCACGGCGATGATCGAGTAACCGGTGATCATCACCACGGTGGCCAGCGCCTTGCCCAGCGGTGTCAGCGGGACGATGTCGCCGAATCCGACGGTGGTCAGGGTGACTACCGCCCAGTAGATGCTCATCGGAATGCTGGTGAAGCCGTTGCTCGGGCCCTCGATGACGTACATCAACGTGCCGTAGACGATGATCAGGGTGGTCACGCTGAGCAGGAAGACGATGATCTTCTGCCGACTACCTTGCAGCGCCACCAGCAGGAAGTTGGCCTGGCTGAGATAGGGCGCGAGCTTGAGGACGCGGAATATCCGCAGCATCCGGATGACGCGCACCACCAGCAGGTACTGCGCATCCGGGAACAGCAGGGCGATGAAGGCCGGCAGCACCGAGAACAGGTCCACCATGCCGTAGAAGCTGAGGATGTACTTGCGGGGTTCGGGGTGAGTGTAGATGCGCAGCACGTACTCGACGGCGAAGATCGCCGTGAAGCCCCACTCCAGATTGGTCAGCAACTGGCCGTGCCGCTCGTTGAACGAGGCGATGCTGTCGAGCATCACCACCACCAGGCTGGCGAAGATGATCACCAGCAGCCAGGTGTCGAAGCGCTTGCCGGCCGGGGTGTTGGTGAAAAAGATGATGGTGTAAAGGCGCTCACGCCAGCTCATCGCTTTCAGGGAGTCGTTGTCCATTGGCCGTGGTCTCTCGCATGGGTGGCAGATTTCGCGGTCGCCTGCCAAAGCGGCCCATTAAAGCATTGCCCCGGGCCGGCTGCATGCCACTCGGTGGCGTTGGCGGTACGCCATTGGTAACGTCGCTTTGCCTGAATCGTACTTAGCGCATAGTCTGAACACAGGCGCATCCCGCAGTTGGAGAGTTCCATGCCCGATTCCCAGTTGGTCGATCCATTCGGCCGGCGCATCACCTACCTGAGGTTGTCGGTAACCGACCGCTGCGATTTTCGCTGCACCTATTGCATGAGCGAGGACATGGTCTTCGCGCCCCGTGCGCAGATTCTCACGCTCGAAGAGCTCTATGCGGTGGCCGACGCCTTCATCAGCCTGGGCGTCAAACGCATCCGCGTGACCGGTGGCGAACCGCTGGTGCGCAAGGGGCTGACCGGCTTGCTGGCGCGGCTCGGTGCGCGCAACGAACTGGAAGATCTGGCCATCACCACCAACGGCTCGCAGTTGCCGAGCCTGGCTGCATCGCTGCATGAAGCCGGCGTGAGACGGCTCAATATCAGTCTCGACTCGCTCAAACGCGAGCGTTTCGCCGAGCTCACCCGCCGTGATCGGCTCGATCAGGTGCTCGAAGGCATCGAGGCTGCGCGTAGCGCCGGCTTCAAACGCATCAAGCTCAACAGCGTGGTGCAGAAGGGCCGCAACGACGACGAGATTCTCGACCTGGTGGAGTTCGCCATCGAGCGTGGGCTGGATATCAGTTTCATCGAAGAGATGCCGCTGGGCAGCGTGTCCAGCCATCAGCGCCAGATAACCTTCTGCTCCAGCGACGAGGTACGTGAGCGCATCGAGGCACGCCATACGCTGGTGCGCAGCAGCCATGCCACAGGTGGTCCTTCGCGCTACTGGCAGGTGGCCGGCAGCGAGACGCAGGTCGGCTTCATCTCGCCGCACAGCAACAACTTCTGCGGCAGCTGCAACCGCGTGCGCGTGACAGCCGAGGGCAAGCTCGTGCTGTGCCTTGGCCACGAGGGCGCGCTGGATCTGAAAAGCCTGATGCGGCGCTATCCGGGCGACAGCGAGCGCCTGCGCAACGCCCTGGTGGATGCGTTGCAGCTCAAGCCGGAAAAGCATCACTTCCGCACCGACGAGCAGGTTCAGGTGGTGCGTTTCATGAGCATGACCGGCGGCTGAGACCGTTTCGTCTTCCATTCACTGAATGGCGCTTCATTTCCGTGATCATCCTGTCGCCATAGAGCATGGCGTGGCCCGCGGCTGCGTTTCTGTGCACCGACGCGCTGCGAGTCAACCGGGGTGCCGTGATAAACTTCGCGGCTTCTTGCCAGCAGCCCAATCGATGCCAGGAATTCCGATGCTCATGGCGACTCCGCTTGTTCGTTCCCCCGTCGACCGCCACGGATAGGCCGCATGCGACTGAAAAGCATCAAACTCGCCGGTTTCAAATCCTTCGTCGATCCCACTACGGTCAGCTTCCCGAGCAACATGGCGGCGGTGGTCGGCCCGAACGGTTGCGGAAAATCCAACATCATCGACGCCGTGCGCTGGGTCATGGGCGAAAGCTCGGCGAAGAACCTGCGCGGCGAGTCGATGACCGATGTCATCTTCAATGGCTCCAATACCCGCAAGCCGGTAACCCAGGCGAGCATCGAGCTGATCTTCGACAACTCCGACGGTACGCTTACCGGCGAGTACGCCGCCTTCGCCGAAATCTCAATCCGCCGTCGCGTCACCCGTGACTCGCAGAACACCTACTTTCTCAACGGGGTGAAATGTCGGCGCCGCGACATCACCGATATCTTCCTCGGCACCGGCCTCGGACCACGCAGCTATTCGATCATCGAGCAGGGCATGATCTCCAAGCTGATCGAGGCCAAGCCCGAGGATCTGCGCAACTTCATCGAGGAGGCGGCCGGCATCTCCAAGTACAAGGAGCGCCGGCGCGAAACCGAGAATCGTATCCGTCGCACCCACGAGAACCTGGCGCGCCTGACCGACTTGCGCGAAGAGCTGGAGCGTCAGCTCGAACGCCTGCATCGTCAGGCGCAGTCGGCGGAGAAGTATCAGGAGTACAAGGCCGAGGAGCGCCAGCTCAAGGCGCAGCTGTCGGCACTTCGTTGGCAGGCCTTGAACGAGCAGGTGGGCCAGCGCGAGCAGGTCATCGGTGATCAGGAGGTCGCCTTCGAAGCGCTGGTGGCCGAACAGCGCAGCGCTGATGCGAGCATCGAGCGCCTGCGGGACGGTCACCATGAGCTGTCCGAACGGTTCAATCAGGTGCAGGGTCGCTTCTATTCAGTCGGCGGCGACATCGCGCGCGTCGAGCAGAGCATCCAGCATGGGCAGCAGCGCCTGCGACAGCTGCAGGACGATCTGCGTGAGGCAGAACAGGCGCGCCTTGAGACCGAGTCGCACCTGGGCCACGACCGCACGCTGCTGGCCACGCTCGGCGAGGAGCTGGCGATGCTCGAGCCGGAACAGGAGCTGTCCGGCGCCGCTGCCGAAGAGTCCGCCGCCCAGCTGGAAGAAGCCGAAGCCGCCATGCAGGCCTGGCAGGAACAGTGGGAGCGCTTCAACCAACACAGCGCCGAGCCGCGCCGCGCCGCGGAAGTGCAGCAATCGCGCATCCAGCAGCTGGAGCAGAGCCTGGAACGCCTGGCCGAGCGTCAACGCCGGCTGGATGACGAGCGCGCGCTGCTGGCGGCCGACCCCGAGGACAGGGCGATGCTCGAGCTCGACGAGCAACTGGCGGCCAGCGAGCTGGATCTCGAGGCGCTCGCCGCGGTGGCCGAGGCGCTCAACGAGCGCCTGGAGCAGCTGCGCGATGAGCTGCAGCAGGCGACTCGGGCTCAGCAGCAGGCGCAAGGCGAGCTGCAGCGACTCAATGGTCGGATCGCGTCCCTTGAAGCCTTGCAGCAGGCGGCGATGGAGCCGGGCAAGGGGGTCGCCGAGTGGTTGCGCGAAGAGGGGTTGGAACAGCGCCCACGCCTGGCGGATGGGCTACGGGTCGAGCCGGGCTGGGAGTTGGCGGTGGAAACCGTGCTGGGAGCAGATCTACAAGCGGTGCTGCTGGACGATTTCGCCGAGGTCGAGCTTGCAGGCTTCCAACAGGGCGCATTGAATCTGGTCAGCGCGCCGCGCGGCGGTGACCGCCGCCCGGGCAGCCTGCTGGAGCGGGTCGAGTCTGCGCTTGATCTGTCGCCATGGCTGGGCCACGTGCGACCGGTCGAGTCGCTGGAACACGCATTGGCCGAGCGCCCGTCGCTGGCGGAGGGCGAGAGTCTGGTCAGCCGGGATGGCTATTGGGTCGGCCGGCATTTTCTGCGGGTGCGTCGCGCCAGCGAGGCGGAATCCGGCGTGTTGGCGCGTGGGCAGGAACTGCAGCGCCTGCTGGCCGAGCGTGATGAACGCGAAGCGAGCCTGGCGGCGATGGAGGATCGCGTCACCGCGTTGAGCGGCGAACAGTCCCGACTCGAAGGTGAGCGCGAGCTGCAGCGTCGTCAGCAACAGGAAGAAGCACGCAAGCACAGTGACCTCAAGGCCAGGCTGTCGGCCGGTCAGGCGCGGCTGGAACAGCTAGCGCTGCGTCGTCGTCGGCTGGACGAGGAGCTTGCCGAGCAGCAGGAACAGCGCGAGATCGAGACCGAACAGCTGGGTGAAGCGCGCCTGCAGTTGCAGGAAGCGCTGGAGACAATGGCGCAAGACACCGAGCAGCGCGAAACCCTGCTGGCCAGCCGCGATGGCATCCGCGAGCGGCTCGATCGTATCCGCCAGGACGCCCGGCAGCACAAGGATCATGCCCATCAGCTGGCACTGCGGGTCGGGTCGCTCAGGGCGCAGCACGAGTCGACGCGTCAGGCCCTGGAGCGGCTGGAGCAGCAGTTCGAGCGCGCCGTCGAACGCCGCGAGCAGCTGACGCTGAACCTGGAGGAGGGCGAGGCGCCGCTGGAAGAGCTGCGGATGAAGCTCGAAGAGCTGCTGGAGCGCCGCATGGGCGTCGAGGACGAGCTCAAGCACGCGCGACTGGCCCTGGAAGACGCCGACCGCGAGTTGCGTGATGCCGAGAAACGGCGCACGCAGGCCGAGCAGCAGGCACAGCTGCTGCGTGGGCAGCTGGAGCAGCAACGGCTGGATTGGCAAGGGCTGAGCGTCCGGCGCAAGGCGCTGCAGGACCAGCTGCAAGAGGACGGCTACGACCTGCACGGCGTGCTCGGCACACTCCCTGCCGATGCGAGCGAGCCGAGCTGGGAAGCGGAGCTGGAGCGGCTGAGCCAGCGCATTCAGCGTCTGGGGCCGATCAACCTGGCGGCGATCGACGAGTATCAGCAGCAGTCGGAACGCAAGCGCTATCTCGACGCACAGAACGATGATCTGGTCGAGGCGCTGGACACACTGGAAAACGTCATCCGCAAGATCGACCGGGAGACGCGCAACCGCTTCAAGGAAACCTTCGACCAGATCAACAGCGGTTTACAGGCGCTCTTTCCGAAAGTCTTCGGCGGCGGCAACGCTTATCTGGAACTTACCGGGGAAGATTTACTCGATACCGGGGTGGCGATCATGGCAAGGCCGCCCGGAAAGAAGAACAGCACGATCCACCTGCTTTCCGGTGGAGAAAAGGCGTTGACGGCGCTGGCATTGGTATTTGCCATCTTCCAGCTTAATCCGGCGCCTTTCTGCATGCTCGATGAAGTTGATGCGCCATTGGACGATGCGAACGTCGGTCGTTATGCGCGGCTGGTAAAGGAAATGTCGGAGAAAGTGCAGTTCATCTATATCACTCACAACAAGATCGCCATGGAAATGGCCGATCAGTTGATGGGTGTAACCATGCATGAACCGGGTTGCTCGAGGCTGGTGGCTGTCGACGTCGAACAGGCCGTCGCCCTGGCTGAAGCCTAGGATTAAGCCGCGTGTTTGAGCGTTTTTGATACAAGGAAGGCCATAAAAAGAGAACTACCGCACGGTGCAAAGTTACCGTTCGTCGTGCTAGCTTAGAGCACAATTTTTACGATGCGCTTGCAGCGGCTCCATGTGGCCGTTTGTTGCGTCTTTATCATCGAATTCAGAGGTTAATGCATTAATGGATATCGGTCTGCGCGAGTGGCTGATCGTCATCGGCATCATTGTCATCGCCGGCATTCTGTTCGACGGCTGGCGACGCATGCGTGGTGGCAAGGGCAAGCTGAAGTTCAAGCTGGACCGTAGCCTCTCCAATCTTCCCGATGCCGACGATTCTCCTGAAGTACTGGGCCCCGCACGCGTGGTGAATCGCGTTCACGAGCCGTCCCTGGATGAAGGCGACATGCCTGCCGTGAGCACTCGCGAGTCCGGCAAGAAGCGCCGGCAGGACGAACCTTTCCAGGGCGATCTTCAGCTCAATACCGACGAACCCGTGCCAACGCTGCTCGATCCTGTCGTGGGTGACGACGAGGACGAGAAAGAGCAGTCGCAGAAAGAACTGGCGCCTGTCGAGGAAGTGCTCGTCATCAACGTGATTTGCCGCGACCCTCAGGGTTTCCGCGGCCCTGCGCTGTTGCAGAACATTCTCGAAAGCGGCCTGCGCTTCGGTGAGATGGATATCTTCCACCGGCACGAGAGCATGGCCGGCAACGGCGAGGTGTTGTTCTCCATGGCCAATGCGGTCAAGCCCGGCACCTTCGACCTGGACGACATCGATCACTTCACCACCCCGGCCGTGAGCTTCTTCCTCGGTCTGCCAGGCCCGCGCCATCCGAAGCAGGCCTTTGATGTCATGGTCGCTGCCGCGCGCAAGCTCTCCCAGGAGCTTAACGGCGAGCTGAAGGACGATCAGCGCAGCGTGCTGACCGCTCAGACTATCGAGCACTACCGCCAGCGCATCGTCGAGTTCGAGCGCCGGCAGATGACCATCAAGCAGCGCTGATAATCCACCGCACCGGGCCTCGCGCCCGGTGTTGCGTTTGCTGGGCAGACGCCCCCCATTTGCTCTACCGACCTGATGCGCAGAGTGCTGTTGGGAGGCAGTCCACCAGCACTACACCTCAGTGACGTCGTCCCGCAACGCTGCTTGTCCGGTCCGAACTGATGCAGCCGATACCCGCCGACCTGCCGTCGCCTTTGCGTTCGGCTAGAATCCGACGCCTTTCCTATCAACCAAGGCGTGCTGATGCGGTCTGAATCAGCACAGCCCCAGTCACGGCTTCGTCCTATGCCTTCTGCCCAAACCGCCGCCGAGCGTATTGCCGAACTACGCAGCGAAATCGACGCCCACAACTACCGCTACTACGTGCTCGACGAACCCAGCGTTCCCGATGCGGAGTACGACCGCCTGTTCAACGAACTCAAGGCGCTCGAGGCGGAGCACCCGGAGCTGGTGACACCCGAGTCGCCGACCCAGCGGGTCGGCGGTGCGGCGCTGGCGGCGTTTGGTCAGGTACGCCATGAAGTGCCTATGTTGAGCCTGGGCAATGCCTTCGAGGAGCAGGACCTGCTCGATTTCGACCGCCGCGTGCGCGAAGGCCTGGATCTGCCAGCAGGCGACCTGTTCGGAGATGGCGCTGCCGTCGAATACAGCTGCGAACCCAAGCTCGACGGTCTGGCGGTCAGTCTGCTCTACGAAAACGGCCATCTGGTGCGCGGTGCTACCCGCGGCGATGGCAGCACTGGCGAGGACATCAGCGCAAATGTGCGCACCGTTCGCAACATCCCGCTCAAGCTGCACGGCAGCGGCTGGCCGGCGGTGCTCGAGGTGCGCGGCGAAATCTACATGCCCAAGGCCGGCTTCGAAGCGCTCAATGCGCGACAGCTGGAAAGCGGCGGCAAGCCCTTCGCCAATCCCCGTAATGCCGCAGCCGGCAGCCTGCGCCAGCTGGATTCGAAGATCACGGCCAGCCGGCCGCTGGAACTGTGCGCTTACGGTGTTGGACGCAGTGATGGTGAGCTGCCGAGTACGCACATCGGAATTCTCGAAGCCCTGAAAGGCTGGGGTCTGCCCATCAGTCGCGAACTGAAGCTGGCCAAGGGCGTTGCCGAATGCCGCGCCTATTACGACGCCATCGGTGCAAAGCGCGACGCGCTGCCTTACGAAATCGACGGTGTGGTGTTCAAGGTCAATGCCGTCGAGCAGCAGCGCGAACTGGGCTTCCGTGCACGCGAACCGCGCTGGGCCATCGCCCACAAGTTTCCCGCGCGGGAAGAGATCACCGAGCTGCTCGACGTGGAGTTCCAGGTTGGCCGTACTGGCGCCATCACCCCGGTCGCCCGGCTCAAGCCCGTGCAGGTTGCAGGTGTCACGGTGTCCAACGCAACCCTGCACAACATGGACGAAGTTGCACGTCTGGGCGTGATGATCGGCGATACGGTAATCGTGCGCCGCGCCGGTGACGTTATTCCGCAAATCCTCGGCGTGATCGCCGAGCGTCGCCCCACCGATGCCCGCGCTGTGCATGTGCCAGAGCAATGCCCGGTGTGCGGTTCTGCCGTGGAGCGCACCCAGCTGATCAAGCGCAGCAAGGGCCGTGAGTCGGTCAGCGAAGGCTCGATCTACCGCTGTGTGGGGCGCCTGGCCTGTCAGGCGCAGCTTAAGCAGGCGATCATCCATTTCGTATCGCGCCGAGCGATGGATATCGACGGCCTGGGCGACAAGATCGTCGAGCAGTTGGTCGACAAGGGGCTGGTCCGTTCTCCGGCGGATCTCTACTGCCTTATGCACGAGCAGGTCATTGAGCTGGAGGGTTTCGCCGAGATATCCACGCGTAACCTGCTCCACGCCATCGATGCCAGTCGCAAACCGAGTCTCGCGCGGTTCGTTTATGCGCTCGGCATCCCGGACGTCGGTGAGGAAACCGCCAAATTGCTGGCACGCGCGCTGGGTTCCCTGGACCGAATCGGCCGGGCACTGCCGGACGTGCTCGTCTACCTGCCCGACGTGGGGCTGGAAGTTGCCCACGAAATCCACAGCTTCTTCGAGGACGAACACAACCGCACGGTCATCGCGCTGCTGCGTGAGCGTGGCGTCGAGCCGCAGGAGGAGGGTGACGTGCATCCGGAGTTCGCCGCCTGCGCGACACTGCCCGATCTGCTCGACCGGCTCAACATTCCTCATATCGCCCGCACCAGTGCCCAGCGACTGGCAGAGCGTTTCGGCTCGCTCGAGGCAATCATCGCCGCCGACTGGCTCGACCTGCGTCAGGTAGAGCGCCTCACCGAAAAGGCCGCACGCTCCCTGCGCGACTACTTCGATAAACCCGAGAACGCCGAGCGCGCTCGCGCAATCGAAGCCCAGCTGCGGGAGTTCGGCATGCATTGGGAAAGCGAGCGGAAAGCCGCCGAAGGCCTGCCGCTGGCCGGGCAGACCTGGGTACTGACCGGCACGCTGGAAACCATGAGTCGTGATGAAGGCAAGGCGCGGCTGGAGGCGTTGGGAGCAAAGGTCGCAGGGTCGGTGTCCGCCAAAACTACCTGCGTGGTGGCAGGCCCCGGCGCTGGCTCGAAGCTCACCAAAGCCAATGAGCTCGGTGTGACGGTACTGGACGAATCGCAGTTCATCGAGCGCCTCGCACAGCTTGGTTCATAGCGCGTCAGCAACGCCTCATCCCAGCGAGCTTCGCTGTCATACCCGCTCCCCAAATGTTTCACCGAATCTGTGGGGGCGGCCTTGGCCGGGACGCGCCAGCAAAGCTCACCAGCAGTGAGCGAGCTCCCTTTGACGACGGGTCAGGGAAACAGCTTCAGCCTTCCCCTAAAGTTTTCCCCGCTTCACCCGAAAAGCTAGTCAAGCAAGTCCGCAGTATGGATGCGCTGGCGTAGCGTTGGAGCGGTTACCGGGCTCACGAAAAAGTTCGAATCTGCCCTAAAGCCAACCCAAACGGCGCCGATAAGCTAATCGAATGCGAACTCAATGGGTGCCTGGGCACAAGCCGGCCCGGAGTCGCAAGCTCAGGCAACCGAAGTAACTAGGGAAGGTCTGAAAAAGCCGCCTGTTTTTTGACCGACTTCAGCCCTTGCCGATTTTGAAAGCGGCAAATCGATCAAAACCCGCCCGATCACCCGCTCATTTCTTGGTTTTTAGCCGCTGCGAGCTTCTCGCGGCGGCTATTCCCCGCATTACAGGCGCACCTCTCCTGCACTCATCAAATGTCTTCGCGCCATCCACAGGTTCGACAGCGCGAACAGTGTCACCAACTGAGCGGTGTTTTTCGCCAGACCACGGAAGCGCGTCTTCACATAGCCGAACTGGCGTTTGATCACTCGAAACGGATGTTCGACCTTCGCGCGCACCTGAGCTTTGGCTTGTTCGATCCTGCGCTTGGCCTTGTACAGCACGCTGCGCTTGCCCAGCTTCTTGTAGGTGCTGCGACGGGCGGCAATCTGCCAGACGACCTTCCGGTCGGCGTGCTCCGGACGTTTGTCGACGCCGGTATAACCCGCGTCGCCGCCCACCCTCTGCTCGTCGCCATGCAGCAGCTTGTCGACCTGGGTGACGTCCGCCACGTTGGCGGCAGTGCCTACCACGCTGTGCACCAGCCCTGACTCGTCATCCACGCAGATGTGCGCCTTCAGTCGGGTAAAGCAGGAGTGTTACCACTCCTGCCTCCCCTAAGAACCGTACTTGAGAGTCACCCCTCATACGGCTCAAGCCTTCCAGCAGCCTGAGTGAGACTGGGTAACCTGACGATGCGCTCTTCGGCGCTCAAGGTAAAACGTCCATGCCGGATCGAACGGGTTCGCTGCACTGCATATTTTGATATGCCGCACGATCGAAACACTGGCGGCGGCATACAGCCAAGCGGGTTGACTCATGCCGCGCGCTTTCTCCTGGGTGGCGAAAACCCAGTGCCGTTGACCCACGACACGAAAGTAGCGTTGTTTTACCCAATGGGCACTTTTCATGGCGTGCCGGCGAACTGCCCAGCGCCATAACACTTGCCAAATCTGATGGTCGATCCATGCGAAACGCTTGGCGGCGACAACATGGCGATGATACATGGCCCATCCTCGGATCACCGGGTTCAGGGTCAAGATCAAGTTAGCTTGAGTCGCCGTCTTGTTTGCGTTCGCGATTTCCCGCACCTTATCCAGCAATGCCTTCACACTCTTGCGAGCCGGAGTGATGAGTAGCTTGCCGGCGTACTTGCGTACGTTCTGGCCCAGAAAATCGAAGCCTTGCGAGATATGCGTTATCTGAGTCTTTTCATCAGAGAGTTCCAAGCCTCGCTCTTTCAGGAACGCCTCAATTGCAGGACGAACCTGATGTTGCAAAACAGCTTTCGTGGCCCCTGTGATGATGAAGTCATCGGCATATCGTACGACGTGTATCTTGAATGGCTTACGCTTGCGCGCTGTCGAAGCCACGCTTGCATGGACGACATCTTCCAGGCCATCCAGCGTCCAATTCGCAAGTACCGGAGAGATGATTCCCCCTTGCGGGGTTCCTGCCTCCGTTGCGAACAAGGCTCCCTGATCGACATACCCCGCTCGAAGCCATTTGCGCAGAACCACCTTATCCATGGGCACGTTGGTGAGCAGCCAATCGTGACTGATATTGTCGAAACAGCCTCGAATGTCAGCTTCCAGTACCCAATGCGCCGAACCACGTTTCGCCAGTGCATTGAAGCAATGTGCGATTGCATCGGCAGTGGATCGCTGCGGCCGAAATCCATAGGAGTTGGGGTCTGCACGCGTTTCGGCAACCGGCTCAAGTGCCAGTTTCCACAGCGCCTGCATCGCACGATCCCGCATCGTTGGAATTCCCAGCGGACGCTTCTTGCCATTGCTTTTGGGTATGTAGATGCGTCTCAGCGGTTGAGGCCGATAGCCCCGATGCTGTAACGCTTGTGCTCCCGTCGATTTAGCCACCGGAGTCGACCAGATCTTGCCATCAACGCCCGGTGTTCTCTTGCCTCTGTTTTCCGTCACTCGTTTCACGGCCAACAGTTTGCCGCTGAACGAGCGAGTCAGCAGTCGTTGCAAGGCTTGCACCTTGCCCCACCTGCCTTCTCGTGTTGCCTTGGCGATACGTACCTGGAGTCGTTTCACTTGCGACTCGATCTGGTTCCAGTGTTGGGGCCAGGCCGATATGAAGTTCGAAGGCGCACCAATGCTCGCCGTTGCTTGCGCATTGGGTGCGAACACTGCCATCTGCTTTCCTCCGTACAACGATTGATCAGGTTTTCTCGCCATGGAAGACCGTGTGGAAGTCTGCTCGCTTTCGCGCCAGATGATGTTTCAATCTGTATTCACCCCATTACAGGGTGACCTTCGCTTTTTTCCACATTCCTTTACCCGCAGCATCAACAGCTTGCTTTACAGCTCACCTGCCGAAATCGGCAACGCTACGGGCTTACCCTGTTCCGCATGGATTTCCGAACGGGTCGGGCTCCTCGATTTCGCCGGCGGCACCACATCCACGAGGGGCTATCGGTAAGAGCCCCTGCCTGGCCGCGCACCTTTTGGTTCAAGCCTGTCAGCATCTTTGGCTTGGCTACTATGACGACGTTTATATGAGATTCACTTGTGTTAGCCGTACCCGTTCATCCCTAGCACCTCTCCGCCTTGATGCTGGCAGATTCAGTCTGGCCTCGCGGTTCGACCTACCGAAATATCGGCGGTTACATTGTCCCCAGAGCTTCAGACCCGGCTGTTGCCGGCCACGCCTGTCTGGGTAGGGAACGAGTGGTGGAACAGTCGGTTCCGTCGGGCGTTAACCTGCGGAACAGAAACCCATGCGACTTTCAGGTCGCACTGCCGAAGTAGTACTGGTTGCCCTTCTTGGTTTGGTGCATCTCCGGGTCACGCTCGCCATCCTTGTTCTTGGTCGAGCTCGGCGCGTTGATCAGCGTCGCGTCGACGATGGTGCCTTGGCGCAACGACAGGCCGCGGTCACCCAGATAGCCGTTGATTACCGCTAGGATTCCCGCGGCCAGTTCGTGTTTTTCCAGCAACCGACGGAAGTTGAGGATCGTGGTTTCGTCAGGGATACGCTCCAGGCTCAAGCCCGCAAACTGGCGCAGGATGGTCGTCTCGTACAACGCCTCTTCCATCGCCGGATCGCTGTAGCCAAACCAGTTCTGCATCAGATGTACTCGCAGCATCGCCATCAACGGATAGGCCGGACGGCCGCCTTCACCCTTCGGGTAGTGCGGCTCGATCAACGCAATCAAACCCTTCCACGGCACCACTCGATCCATCTCGATCAGGAACAGCTCTTTGCGGGTCTGCTTGCGCTTGCCTGCGTACTCGGCGTCGGCGAAGGTCATCTGCTTCATGGGAAAACTCGGCGAGGTGAAGTCGGGGGATTTTGCCAAATCAGGAAGTCTTTTTCAGACCTTCCCTAGCGCCCTTGGAGGCAAACACCATGGCTCTTACCGTCAATACCAACATTGCGTCGCTCAACACTCAGCGCAATATCAATAATTCATCAAATGCACTGACAACCTCAATGCAACGGCTTTCAACTGGCAGTCGCATTAATAGCGCCAAAGACGACGCAGCGGGTCTTCAGATTTCTAACCGTTTGACAAGCCAAATTAACGGATTGAATGTCGCTGTGCGCAATGCTAATGATGGTATTTCGATGGCTCAGACCGCGGAAGGTGCATTGCAGCAGTCCACAAACATTCTGCAGCGTATGCGGGAGCTTGTGCTGCAGTCTGGCAACGGAAGTAACAGTGACGAGGATAAGGCCTCTCTTCAATTAGGGACACTCTGAAGAAGAC
>DNCF01000380.1:0-134 GCA_003484545.1 Massilia sp.
CTCGAGTGGCTGACCGTGTCGACGGTGCGCGACAGCCAGGGCACGCTGACCCATTACGTGGGCGTCTTCAGCGACATCACGCGCCTGAAGGAATCGCAGGAGCAGCTCGACTTCCTGGCCCACCACGATCCGCT
>DNCF01000380.1:462-8853 GCA_003484545.1 Massilia sp.
GCCGAACCGCCTGCTGTTCCAGGACCGCCTGCTGCACGCGACCGGGCGCGCCGCGCGCGAGCACCAGGAGCTGGCGGTGATGTTCATCGACCTGGACCGCTTCAAGACCATCAACGATTCGCTCGGCCACCTGATCGGCGACTACCTGCTCAAGGAAGTGGCGAACCGCCTGTGCTGCGCGGTGCGCGCCAGCGACACGGTCGCGCGCCTGGGCGGCGACGAGTTCGTGGTGCTGGTGCCGGGCGTGGGGGCGGTCGAGCAATGCCACCACGTGGGCGAGAAGATCATCGAGGCCCTCGCCGTACCGGTGCCGATCGAAAACCACCTGCTGCACATCTCGCCCTCGATCGGGATCTGCCTGTATCCGGACGACGGTCTCGACGCCGAGACCCTGATGCGCCATGCCGACGCCGCGATGTACCACGCCAAGGGCGCGGGGAGGAACAACTACCAGTTCTTCACCCAGCGCATGAACCAGGCGGCGGCGCGCCACTTCGAACTCGAATCGAACCTGCGCACGGCGCTCGCCAACGGCGAGTTCGAACCCTTCTACCAGCCGATCATGGACATGGCCACGCGCCGCGTGCATGCGCTCGAGGTGCTGCTGCGCTGGCGCCGCCCGGGCATCGGCCTGGCGCTGCCGGACGATTTCATTCCTATCCTGGAAGAGAACGGCATGATCGTGCCGGTCGGGGAGTGGGTGATCCGGCGCGCCTGCGAGCAGAGCATGGAATGGCAGCGCCAGGGCCTGCCGCCGGTGCCGCTGGCAATCAACCTGTCGGCACGCCAGTTCATGCACAAGGCGCTGGTGACCTCGATCCGGCGCATCGTCGAGGAGACCGGCATCGACCCGGCCCTGGTCGAGTTCGAGATCACCGAATCGGCCCTGATGCAGCACAGCGAGCAGACGCTGGAGATCCTGGGCCAGATCAACCGCATGGGCATGCGCCTGTCGATCGACGACTTCGGCACCGGTTACTCGAGCCTGGCCTACCTGAAGCGCTTCCCGGTCAGGAAGATCAAGATCGACCGCGCCTTCATCCGCGAGCTGGAAGCGAGCAGCGAAGACCGCGCGATCGTCGCCGCCGTCATGGCGCTGGCGGGCAGCCTGCAGCTGCAGGTGGTGGCCGAAGGCGTCGAAACCGAGGAACAGCTGGCGCTGCTGCGCGGCTACGGCTGCCAGTACGTGCAGGGCTGGCTGTTCGCCAGGGCGCTCGACAGCGAGGCGACGCGGGCGCTGCTGGCGGAAGACGCAGCATAACCCGTAGGGTGGGGTAATTGAGGCCAGTGGCCTCAACTACCCCACCCTACGTTCATGCCGACGATCCGAGCGGACGCTTAATCCAGCGTCGCCACCACCGGCGTGTGATCCGACGGCTGCTCCCACTTGCGCGGTTCGCGGTCGATGATGCAGGCCGTGCAGCGCTTGGCCAGTTCGGTCGACAGCAGGATGTGGTCGATGCGCAGGCCGCGGTTGCGGCGGAAGGCCATCATGCGGTAATCCCACCAGCTGTACTGCTTCTCGGGCTGCTCGAACATGCGGAAGGCGTCGACCATGCCGAGGTCGACCAGGGCCGCCATCGCCGCCTTTTCCTTGTCCGAGAAGTGGATCTTGCCTTCCCACTCGGCCGGGTCGTGGACGTCGCGGTCTTCGGGAGCGATGTTGTAGTCGCCCAGCAGGGCCAGTTGCGGATGCTGGCGCATCTCGGCGGCCAGCCACTCGTGCAGGGCTTTCAGCCAGGCCAGCTTGTAGACATATTTGTCCGAATCGACCGCCTGGCCGTTCGGGATGTAGGCGCAGACGAAGCGCACGCCCTCGATGGTGGCGGCGATGATGCGCTGCTGCTCGTCCTCGAAACGCGGGTTGTTCTTGACCACATCGGTGATCGGGTACTTCGACAGGATAGCCACGCCGTTATAGGTCTTCTGGCCGGTGTAAGCGACTTGATAACCTGCAGAATTAATTTCTGCCAGCGGGAACTTATCGTCGGTCAGCTTGGTCTCTTGAAGGCAGAGCACGTCAACCGGATTGGCTTCCAGCCATTGCAGCAGGTGTGGAAGGCGCACCTTCAGCGAGTTGACGTTCCATGTTGCTATTTTCATGTATGCGCGCGGTAAGTGAAACGCCGGGCGGACCGTCCGCCCCGGCTCGTGCGCAGTATCGACGCTTGCCGCGAATCCTGCAACTTTCCAGAACCGCAGCCTTTCTGGCAGCGCAGCATTTTATTTGCTTAAAGTGCAATTCGGATGATCAAAGCATAAGTTTGTGTAATAAAATACCTCCATCGCGAAAACTTCCGCTCGGAATTGTTGCAAGGTGTAAAATTTAGGGCGCGGCAGGTAACATTTCTTTATTGTTACCCTAAAGGAACTTTAAGTTGTATTTGCATAACTCGCGATGTAGTATGCCGTTTGACGGCCTGAACGATTTCCAGGCATGCCGTTCCGCAGGGGCGCACGATTGATGATTCATCCGTGCAAGGGTTTGCGGGACAAAATGGTACTATGGTGAAATATTGCTGTTTCGATAGCGAGTATCCGTACCCATATGAAAAGGACAGAGATGCGCAGTGCATTTGAAGCATGGGCCCAACGCGATGGCCACATTACGCGACGCCGTGAAGACAAGCCCGAGGAATACCTCGTCTACGAAACCCAGCGCCGCTGGGTGATCTGGCAGGCCGCCCTGGCCCATGGCGCGAAGGCGGCGGCCGAGACCCCGTCGAAATTCGGCGAGGGGGCGATGCAGCAGGACGAGGCGGCGGTGCGCAACCGCGTGCTCAACGAAGTGCTCGACGCCTTCAGCGACCTCGACGAGAGCGCCGGCATGGAAGGCGTGCTGAAGGTCATCCAGGGCCTGAAGAAGAAGCAAAAAGCGACGGCCGAACAGGCCTGATGCAATACCGGCACTACAAAGGCGGTCTGTACGAGCTGGTCTGCGAGGCCACGCTCGAGGCGGATCTCACGCCGATGATCATCTACCGCGCGGCCGACGGCTCGATCTGGGCCCGGCCGAAGGCGGTGTTCTTCGAGCTGGTCGAGGTCGACGGGGTGATGACGCCGCGTTTCGCGCCGGTGTCCTGACACGCGCGCGCGAAATAACATTTCACGTTCAACCGGCTGCTGAAATATTCTTTCGTAGGGTGGGCACAAGTGCCCACCCTACGAATTCAGCAGCAACCGCAAAAAAACGGGCCGCATCAGCGGCCCGTCTTCATTCCAGCCAACCGATCACACGCGGTTCATCAGATCCGTAGGGTGGGTACTTGTACCCACGCGGTCTCACCGTTTGCGCATACGCCGCGCCTCTCGCACCGATTTGCGCGCGCATCGATGCGATATCGATGCCGACAGTGCGCACCAGCGCAATACCGGTGGGTACGCGTACCCACCGTACGAACATCAACAGCAACCCCGAAAAAAACGGGCCGCATCAGCGGCCCGTCTTCATTCCATCAAACCAATCACACGCGGTTCATCAGGAAGGTCGTCAGCAGCGGCACCGGACGGCCGGTGGCGCCTTTTTGCGCGCCGCTCTTCCAGGCGGTGCCGGCGATGTCCAGGTGGGCCCAGGTGTAGTTGCGGGTGAAGTTCTCCAGGAAGCAGGCCGCGGTGATCGAGGCGCCGCCCGGGGTGCCGATGTTGGCCAGGTCCGCGAAGTTCGACTTCAGCTGCTCGTTGTACTGCTCGCCGATCGGCAGGCGCCATGCGCCGTCGCCGGCTTCCTTGCTCGCTTGCAGCAGTTCCTCGGCCAGGGCGTCGTGGGCGGCGTCGTGGCGGGTGAACAGGCCGCTGTTGTGGTGACCCAGCGAGATCACGCAGGCGCCGGTCAGGGTGGCGATGTCGACCACGGCGGCCGGCTTGAAGCGCTCGGCGTAGGTGAGGGCGTCGCACAGGATCAGGCGGCCTTCGGCGTCGGTGTTCAGGATCTCGATGGTCAGGCCGTTCATCGAGGTGACGATGTCGCCCGGCTTGGTGGCGCGGCCCGACGGCATGTTCTCGCAAGCAGCGACGATGCCGATCACGTTCAGCTTCAGGCCCATCTCGCCGATCGCGCGGAAGGTGCCCAGCACCGAGCCGGCGCCGCACATGTCGTATTTCATCTCGTCCATGCCCGGACCGGCCTTGATCGAGATGCCGCCGGTGTCGAAGGTGATGCCCTTGCCGACCAGGACCGTCGGCGCATCCTTCTTGCCGCCGCCCATGTGCTTGAGCACGATGAACTTCGGCGCTTCCTCGCTGCCCTTGGCCACCGCCAGGAAGGAGCCCATCTTCAGGGCTTCGAGCTGCTTGCGCTCCAGGACTTCGATCTCGAAGCCGAAGTCGTCGGCCAGTTTGCGCGCGACGTTGGCGAGGTAGGTCGGGGTGCAGACGTTCGGCGACAGGTTGCCCAGTTCCTTGGTCAGCTTCATGCCGTTGGCGATCGCGATGGCCTGTGCCAGCGAGGCCTTGGTCTGGGTGTTCGCCAGCGGCACGGCGACCGTGATCTTGCGCACGCCGCTATATGCCGGTTCCTTCTTGCTCTTCTGCGCGTCGCTGCGGAATTCGGCCTCGTTGGCCGCGACGACGATGGTTTGCAGCGCCCATTCCGGCGTGCGCTCTTTCACTTCGGTGGTTGGAAATGCGATAATCGCGTCCGCCGCGCCCAGCGATGCGAAGGCCTTCAGGGTCGCGTTGACCGCGGTGACGAAATTCTTCTCGCTGACCACTTCGTCGGCGCCCATGCCGACCAGCAGAACGCGCGCCGCGGTCACGCCCGCCACGCCGCGCAGCAGCAGGGTCGAGCCGGCCTTGCCGGTGATGTCGCCCGACTTCAGTGCCGCGGTGATTTCACCGGTTTGATCGAGGGCTTTCGCAGCCTGCGACAGTTTTTTGTTTTCGAACACCGCCACTGCCACACAGCCGGATTTGGCCGCGGCCAGGGTGTTTTTTGTGTCGAATGCTTTTATGCTAAAGTCCATTTGATTCTCCCGTTTCGTATTGTGCGCAGCATGCGAACAGCAGTGGAAACACTGCTCAACCTGCAATTATAACTATCGAATGATTTTTTCACGCGCCTTGCACCGTGAACTGGCCAGCGCGGCCGGAGCAACCTTCACGGTGCTCTTCTCGGTGTGCATCACCTGGACCTTGATCGCCATCCTCGGCAGGGCCGCGGGCGGACGTGTCGCGTCCAGCGACGTGGTCGCATTGATCGCGTTTCAATCCCTGAATTATCTGCCAACTGTCCTGATCCTCACCAGCTTTATTTCCGTCCTGGTCGTCGTCACCCGCACCTACCGCGATTCCGAAATGGTGGTCTGGTTCGCCTCGGGCCAGTCGCTGCTGGCCTGGATCCGGCCGGTGCTCGCCTTCGGCATTCCGCTGGTGCTGCTGGTGGGCGCGCTGTCGCTGTTCGTCGCGCCCTGGGCCAAGATGAAAAGCACCGAGTACATCCAGCGCTTCGAGAAGCGCGAAGACCTCAAGCGCGTGGCGCCCGGCCAGTTCCGCGAATCGTCCTCGGCCGACCGCGTGTTCTTCGTCGAAGGTAGCGCCAACGGATCGACCGTGGTGCAGAACGTATTCGTCAACAGCCTGAACGGCGCCAACAACTCGATCGTGGTCGCCAAGGAAGGCGTGATCGAAGCCGACGGCAAGGGCGGGCAATACCTGGTGCTGAAGAACGGCCGCCGCTACCAGGGCGTGCCCGGCCAGGCCGACTACCAGTCGATGGAGTTCGAACGCTACAGCATGCGCGTGGCGACCCAGGTGCCGGTGCTCGGCACCGACGTGCCGCTCGACGCCCAGTCCACGGCCATGCTGCTGGCGGTGGAAAACCAGTACACGCGCTCGGAGCTGCTGTCGCGCATTTCCTCGCCCATCGTCTGCCTGGTGCTGGTGCTGCTGGCGATCCCGCTCGGCTTCGTCAATCCGCGCGCCGGCAGTTCGGCCAACCTGATCCTCGCGCTGCTGATCTTCTTCACCTATAACAACCTGGTGAAGATGGCCGAGGCCAGCGTCAAGCAGCAGAAGATCGACTTCGGCATGGCCTGGTGGCCGCTGCACTTGGTCGCCGCCCTGATCGTGCTGGGTCTGTTCGCCTGGCGCCTGAACGTGAATCACCGCTATCACCCGCTGGTGATCATCAATGCCTGGAAGCGTCGCCGCCTGCTGCGCAAGTCGCCCGAGCTGGCAGGCGTGGAGTCCCGATGAAAGTCCTGCAACGCTATTTTGCGGTGAACATCACGCAGGCCGTCGTCTTCGTGCTGTTCGCCTTCCTCGGCCTGATCGCCTTCATGGACCTGACGGGCGAGCTGCCCTCGGTCGGCAAGGGCAATTACCAGTTCCAGCATGCGTTGCTCTACGTCGCGCTGATGCTGCCCGGGCACGTCTACGAGGTGATGCCGGTGGCCGCGCTGATCGGCACCATCTACGCGATGGCGCAGTTCGCGCAAAGCTCGGAGTTCACCATCATGCGCGCCTCGTCGATGTCGACGCGCATGGCCGGGATGATGCTGTTCAAGATCGGCATCGTCTTCGTGGTCATCACCTTCATCTTCGGCGAACTGATCACGCCGCGCACCGCGCCGCTGGCGGAAAAGGTGCGCCTGACCGCCAAGGGTTCCACGCTCGCCTCCGAGTTCCGCTCGGGGATGTGGACCAAGGATAACGTGCACGCACCCGGCCCGAACGGCGCCCGCGGCGAGATCGTCGGCTCGCGCTTCTTCAACGCGCGCCAGATCCGCCCCGACGGCCAGCTGCTCGACGTGCGCGTGTACGAGTTCGACAAGGCGATGCGCATGCGCGCCATCATCACCGCGGCCAGCGCCAGCTTCAGCGGCAACGGCACCTGGCGCCTGCAGAACGTCACCGAGACCCTGTTCACCAACAGCCGCACGCTGCCCGAACCGGGCGCGCCGGTGCCGGCCGGGCAAAGCATCCAGAGCACCTTCGGCCAGGACACCAGCGCGGTCGCCACGCGCCGTCTCGAGAGCCTCGACCTGGTCTCGGAAATCACGCCGAAGATCCTGCAGGTCTCGCGCCGCGACCCCGAGCGCATGTCGGCCAACGAGCTGGCGGTGTACTCGCGCCACCTGGTCGAGAACCGCCAGGAGAGCGAGCGCTTCCAGATCGCGTTCTGGAAAAAGCTGATCGATCCGCTGGCGATCTTCGTGCTGATGGCGCTGGCCTTGCCCTTCGCCTACCTGCACACGCGCAGCGGTGGCGTCAGCCTGAAGATCTTCATCGGCATCATGATCGGGGTGAGCTTCATCCTGATCAACTCCCTGTTCTCGCACCTGGGGCTGCTGTCGACCTGGCCGGCCTTCGTCACGGCGGCCGCGCCCAGCCTGCTGTTCCTGGCGCTCGCGGTCGGCGCGCTACGCTGGGTGGAGCGGCATTGATGAACGCTACCACGCAGCGCCGCGCACTGGTCCTGTTCGCCCACGGCGCGCGCGCGGCCTCCTGGGCCGCGCCCTTCGAGCGGCTGCGCGAAATGACCCAGGCGCGCCTGCCCGATTGCGAGGTCACGCTGGCCTTCCTGGAATTGATGGAGCCGCGCCTGCCGGCGGTGGTGGCCGGCCTGGTCGAGCGCGGCGTGTTCGAGGTCACCGTGGTGCCGGTGTTCCTGGGGCAGGGCGGGCACCTGCTGCGCGACCTGCCGCTGCTGGCCGAGGGCCTGCGCGCGGCGCATCCCCAGCTCAGGCTGAACGTCGTGGGTGCGGTCGGCGAAGACCCGGACGTGCTGGCGGCGATGAGCGACTACTGCATGAAGGCCATCGGGGCGCCGGGCTGAGACAGGGCGTCTCGCTTGCGCTTCGCGCATGATCCTGCGCGCCTGGCGCGAGCGCGCTTGCCGGCTCTGCAATGCTGCCGCTTTGACAAATCTTTCGATAACGGCTTGATAAGGACTGCGGCGAAGTCGCCACGGATTGTTCCGAATCATGGCCGCTTGCCGCTTGGCGGTTTGACAGTGCATCGGAATGCGCCCACACTGCTCGGGCTATTCCGGATGAGTGCCGGACCACCAACCAACCGACCCGCGCCATGCTTGCACCGCTCCTGAAGCACCTCGTTGCCGCGCTGCTGCGCCCCGTCCAGGCCTTGTTCCGGCGCGTGGCCCGCCTGCCTGCCGCCCTGGTCGTCGAGATGCGCTGCGCCAGGCGGATCGATGCCGCGGCGCACCGCGTCGCGACGATGCGCGCCAAGATCTCGGCCATGTCCTGCCACCTCAGCGCGGGCAACGTCCCGGGGCGGGTCGACGCCGACCGCAGGCTGCGCGCCATGCTGGCCGAGCTGAAGGACGACCTGAGCAACATGCGGCGCGACCTGGCGCACTGGCACGTGAAGGAATGCCGCGGTCGCGTCGGCGCGCGGCTGGAAGCGGCGATCGACCAAGATCGGAAGAGCGTC
>DNCF01000380.1:9026-9479 GCA_003484545.1 Massilia sp.
GCTGGAAGCGGCGATCGACCACTTGAACCGGATCGCGGCCGATACCTGGACGGAGGCGGACCGGTTGGTCGTCCAGATCGAGGAATACGACGGCGCGCGGGCGCACTGCCCGGCGCACTGACCGGAAACCGAACGCCGCGCGCCGCGGCGCTGGCGTGCGTCGGGCCGGCGCCGGGATGCGCGATACTAGGGACTGGTCAACCACTCCGCCAGCGCCCGCCCATGCAAGCCACCGACATGCCGTTCCTCGTCCTCACCCGGCAGGGCTATGACGATCTCGTCGCGCGCATCCGTCCCGCCGGCGCCCGCCTGCGCCTGAATCCGGGGATCGCTTCCAACGACGAACTGGCCCGCCTGCGCGCCGAGGGCGCCGAGGTCGAGGTCTTGCCGGCGCCGCTGTCCCCGGACCGCCGGGGCGAGGTCGATGCCTTGCTCGATGCATCCGACGGCGCG
>DNCF01000234.1:0-2885 GCA_003484545.1 Massilia sp.
TCGCGCCCGATCGGGCCCATCGCGCCATTCGGTCCCGCCGCCAGCGGCCCGACCGCATCGGCCAGGCTGCGCGCATCGGACGGCGCGCGGCGCAGCACCACTTCCTTGAACCAGGCCAGCAGGCCGCGTTCGGTCTTGCCCAGCTTGATCCGCGCGGCGCCGGGATTGTCCCAGGAGGTTTCGTCGTAGATGGTCCTGAGCAGGCGCGCCAATGGCGAATTCTGCGGGTCGCCCAGGCGGTTCATGGCCTGCACGCTGGCCTCGAAGCCCTTCAGGTCGCTCACCGTCACGCCCTGCACGAACTTGCCCCACTCTTTCGCGTACTCGGCCTTGTACATGTCGACCAGGGTCTTCTGGATCTGCTCGGGGCTGCCCTCCAGCGTCAGGTCGTCCTTGGCGACGGTCTTCAGGACCCAGTCCGTGCTTTGCAGCTCGCGGTTCGAGGCGTCGCGGATCGCGCCCTGCACGTACTTGTCCCAGGCGTCGCGGGTGAAGGCGCCGCTGACCGCGTGGCTTCCCGCGAGCAAACCCTGGTCCTGTTCGCCGACGATGCGCGCCACCGTCACCGCCGGGAAGCGCGTGGCGGCGCGGGTCTTGATGTCGGCGTAGACGCGTTCGCGCGCCGGTGTGCCGCGCACCACGCGCCGCAGGTTTTCGCGCACGCCGTCGAGCAGGCCAAGCTTCAAGGTCACCTGCGGCCAGGCCTGGTCGTTGATCTGCGCCAGGTGAAAGCTCAGCAGGCGCTCGGCGCTGCGGATCATCTGCTCGCGCGGCATCGCGCCGCGGTTCGCCTCCAGCCAGGTGCGCCAGTAACGCGTGAGCTGGTCGTTCAGGTGACCCGGCTCGGCGTGGCTCTTATCGCCCAGCATCAGGTAGGTCTTCAGCGCGTTATAAGCGTCGGCGACGTTGGTCGGCGAGACGTCCTGGTAGGGCTGGCCCGGGCGCGCGCTCGAGGCGGACGGCGCCGCCTCCGCGTTCGGATCGAGCGCGGCGGCGTTCGCGTTCACCTCGGCCAGCATGGTCTCCAGGGCGGCGGCGACCGGTTCGACCATGACCGCGCGCACGCCGGCGAAGTACTCGTCGCGCAGCTTGCGTTCCAGCTTCTCGCCCTGGTACAGGCCGAAGGACAGGGCCAGCGGCTGGTCTTCCTTGTACCTGTCGAGCTGGGCGATGCGGTCCTGCAGGATGTCGAGCGCCTCCAGGCGCGACTGCAGGTCGATGCGCTTGTCCTGCATGCGCATCACCTTGTCGAGGTCGGCCTGGACGTTGGCGACCAGCTGCTGGTTGCCCATGTAGGACCAGCTCCAGCCGCCGAGCGCGGCGCCGAGCGCGATCGTCGCGGCGAAGAAGGCGGCGTACTTCAGGCGCGCGCTGGCCGGGTTGGTGTAGCGCTTGACCAGCTCGCGGTCGGCGAAGATGACTTTCCTGAACAGGTCGAGCAGGAAGTAGCCGCCGCCCTCGCCCGCTTGCTCGTTCTCGCCGGCGCCGCCTTGTCCGCTCGCGTCGCGCAGCTCGAGGTCGAAGCGGCTGGCCACGCGCTTCGATGCCAGGTCCTGCACCGCGCCTTCCTGCAGCGCGCTGGTAAAATAAAAGCCGCGGAACACCGGCTTGAACTGGTAGGTGTTTTCCTCGAACAGGGTTGCCAGGAAGGCGCGCAGCGGGGTCCTGATCGCGGCGAATTCGAGCGGGAAGGTGAACACGCCGGGGCGCATCCGGGCGCTGCGGTTGCCCGCCATGTTGGCCAGGCTCATCTCCTTCAGGCCGTCATGCAGCTCGTCGAAGTGCGCATCGAAAAAGGCCAGCACGTCCTGCGGCGTGCTGCGCCGGTTGTAGCGCAGCGTCGCACCCCAGATGCGGTCGCGTTCGGCGCGCTCGCTGTCGTGGAAGAAGTCGGAAAAGCCAGCGACCAGGTCGGCCTTGGTGAAGATCACATAGACCGGCGCATACACGCCGAGGCGTTCGGTCAGTTCCTGCACCCGGGTGCGCAGGCTCTTGGCCAATTCCATCGTGCTGCTGGCCGGCCCCGCGATCAGCTCGGCCACGCTGACCGCGATGATGATGCCGTTGATCGGCGCGCGCCGCCGGTGCTTGCGCAACAGGTCGAGGAAGCTGAACCACTCGGCGCGGTCGCCGTCCTGCACCGAATAGCGGCCGGCGGTGTCGAGCAGGATGCCATCGGTGGTGAAGAACCAGTCGCAGTTCCTGGTGCCGCCCACGCCCTGGACCGCCTTGCTGCCCGGGATCGGGAAAGTCAGGCCGGAGTGGGCGATGGCGCTGCTCTTGCCGGCCGCCGGGTTACCGATGATCATGTACCAGGGCAGCTCGTACAAGGCCTCGGCGCCGCGGGTCAGGCCGAGCTTTGAGGTCTTGATGGTATTGATCGCCTCCAGCATGTTCTTGCGCAGCACCGCGACTTCGCTCCCGGGACCATCCCCTTGCGCGGCCTTGTCGCCACCGGCCGCCAGGCTGGCCGTCAGGCGCCTGGCCAGCCGTTTTCGCCACAGGCGCCGGACGCCCCAGTAGATGCCCCACAGGGCCAGCAGCGCCAGCGCCGCGATCAGCGACCAGATCAGGCCGATTTCGAAGGTCTCGGCACCCAGCAGGAGGAAACCGAGCAGTGCGGTAACGCCAATCACGACGAGCACGCGGCTGTCGGTGAGGAACTTCCAGAGACGGGCCATGGCGGGAGCGTGTTTAAGTTGGGAAATGAGTCAGACAGGCAATGCTCGCATCATTCCCCCGGGCAAAATTTGACCCGCCTCAAGGTCGAGGGACCGCTGTGCTAGCGGCGCATCACCCCGCGCAGGCGCAGCTCGGTATGCCCGAGATCCATCATCTTCCAGCGTCCGCCCCAGGTCAGGCCGAGCTGCTCGGCCACTTCGCCG
>DNCF01000234.1:3047-3365 GCA_003484545.1 Massilia sp.
AGCTGCTCGGCCACTTCGCCGTAGAGCTGGTAACCGCGCATTGCCCAGGGATCTTTTTCCGAAATCACCAGCTTGCCGTCGCGCCAGAACGCACAATCGGCCGCCAGGCCATACTGGTGCCAGCTCTGAAAGGCGCGCGCATTGGTGACGGCGCCGCCCATCTGCGCCAGCTGGTCCTGGCGCGCCGGGCTGCGGTAGCCCTCGAGCAGGGCCATTTCGTAGCCATGCTTTTCCTTCATGATCTTGAATGCCAACAGCAGGCGCTGGCTGAAGTCCGGATGCATCAGGCCCCAGTTGCGGCTGGCGTTGACCAGCATC
>DNCF01000378.1 GCA_003484545.1 Massilia sp.
GGGCCTCGTCGATGACGAGCACGTTGTTGCGGCCCTGGGCGTGCGAGGCCAGCAGGTAGTCGTTGATGGCGTCGACATAGGCTTTCACCCCGCCCTGTCCGGCCTGGACGGCGATGCCGAACTCCTCGCACACCGATTGCAGCAGCTCGCCCACGCTCAGCTTGGGATTGAAGATATAGGCCAGGCGGCAATTTTCCGGTACCTGCTCGATGAAGCAGCGGCAGACCGTGGTCTTGCCGGCGCCGATCTCGCCGGTGAGCAGGACGAAGCCGCCGCCGCTGCCAATTCCGTACAGCAAATGGGCCAGCGCCTCGCGGTGGCGCTCGCTCATGAACAGGTAGCGCGGGTCGGGCGCGATCGAGAACGGCGCGCTCTTCAGGCTGAAGTAATGGGTGTACATGAGAAGACTTAAGGCCCTGGCGGCAGAGGTTTATACCTCGCGCAGTATATTTTGGATTTGTTGTTCTGATAAGCGATGACGCTGCCGGGATTTGATATCCGTAAGGGAAAGGCCGATGCGTCGACCGCGCGGTGGCGGATGCCGGCGCTGGCGCGGATCGCCTCTTCGAGCTCCTCCGGCTTGCTGTCGGCGACGGCGGCGACGAATACCAGCGGGCTGGTGTCGTCGCTGACCATGACTTCCTTCACGGCCTTGCCCCACAGGGTGGCGTCGAGCCTGAACCAGTACGCCCCGCCCTCGTGCTTGTAGGCCGGGCCGAAGGAGGTCGTGAGATAGGAATAGAAATAGGCGTTGTCGAGCGCGCTGCGGCACAGCAGCGCGCTGCCGATGGTCGGCGCGAAGGTCGACGGCAGCGTCTGCGCGTGGACAACGGTCGGCGCGCAAACGCTGACCGCGCTCGCAAGCAGGCCCGCAGCGATGCCCGCGAGCCTCACGCCTTCGACAGCCAGTCGCGGTTGGCGGCGATCTTCGCCTTGGCCGATGCCGGCAAGGCCTCGTAGCAGCCCGGGTGCTGCTTGAGTGCGTGCTCCCGGACCTCTTTTTCGAGACCATTCACGATGAACACGTAGACAGTCGCGCCTGCGTCGTTCTTGCGCGTGCCCATGTAACGAATCACTGCTTTCTCCTTGCTCGCTCCGTCCTGCAACCCACAGGAATCCACATTATGACAGCTTGCCGCCCGGGCCGGCAGGACGGCGCACACTCAGTTGTTCGCGGCCCGTACGGGCCGCCAGGCGCCGCTGTTGTGTTCGAGCCACGTTTCGATCAGCTTGCGGTTATCGTGCCGCCACGGGTGGAAACGCGGCGACAGGTAGCCCAGCACCGGACCGGCCAGGTGCCAGGCCAGCCCGCTGCGCCCGAACCAGGTCCTCGCTGCACTACGCCAGGTGCGCAGGCGGAACAGCTGGCCGTCGTTGCGCAGGTTGTGCACGGTCTGCAGGAAGCTGTCGTAGGCAAACACCATGCTCGCGTGCAGGTACCAGGCCACCCGGCGCCGGTAGCCGCCGCCGGCCGCCACGTAGACGTCGAAGGCCACGCCCTTGTGCTCGGTTTCCTCGACCGCATGCCAGGACCACAGGGTGCGCATCTGCGGCTCGGCGCCTTCGAGCCAGTCGGGGTGGCGCAGCACGCCGTCGGCCAGCAGCGCCGTGTAGTGCTCCAGCGCGCAGGTGATCGCCAGCCGGTCGAGCACACCCAGTTTATCGACACGGGCCAGGCGTTTCTTGAGCTTTTCCTCGCGCGTGTAGGGCAGGCCCTGGCGTTCGAGCTGCCGGTTGTATTGCACGTGAAGGTGGCGGTGGGTGGCTTCCTGGCCGATGAAATCCTTGACCTCGGCGCGCAGGCGCGGGTCGGTCAGGCATGCCGGCGGCACGTCGCGCACCGCGTCGATGAACAATTGCTCGCCGCGAGGGAAACTCATCGACAGCGCGTTGAACAGCTGGGTGCGGTAGGCGTCGCCGCCATTCCAGTGGCGGCCGAAGCCCTGCGACAGGTCGACATCGATCTTGCGCACAGTCAGCGTGGACATACGAACTCCTCAGCAGGCGCGCAATCGGATATCCAACATACAAGGAAGCGGCGCGCCGTTCAGCTCCCCCATTCGACAGTTGACACCCAAAAACCGTTGGTCCATCGTCTGGACGGCGTAGTGTCGATGATTTTCCTTTAACTTGGAGTCTCTTCATCACAAAAACAACAAGGAAGCCATGCAAACCCGGATCAAGCACACCGCATTGGCCGCCGTCGCGCTCTGCGCCGGCGCCCTCATGCTGCAACCCGTGACCGCCCAGGACCAGCGCCCGACGCCGACGCTCGAGAAACGCACGGTCACGCCCTTCCACACGCTCGACCTGTCGGGCCCCTTCCGCGTGATCGTCAGCGCGGGCGCACCCTCGCTGGAACTGTCGGGCGCGCCAGGCGCGCTGGCCGCGATCGAATCCGAGGTGCGCGGCGGCACCCTGTACGTGCGCCAGAAGTCGCGCTGGGGCATCCACCTCGGCCCGGGCAAGAAACAAGAGCAGGTCGTGGTGCGCATCGGCGCGGCCAACCTGCGCAGCGTCAGCACGGGCGGCAGCGGCGACGTCGAACTCGAACAGGTCGGCGGCCAACGCTTCAGCCTGACCTCGACCGGACCGGGCGACGTGCGGGCGCGCGGCGCGGTGCGCGAACTGCTGGTGACCAGCAGCGGCAGCGGCGACCTCGACCTGCGCCAGCTGAAGGCGGACAAGCTCGACCTGACGATGTCCGGCCCCGGCGACGTCAGGGCGGCCGGCATCGGCAAGGAACTGTCGGCGCGCGTCAGCGGCTCGGGCGACCTCGAGGC
>DNCF01000377.1 GCA_003484545.1 Massilia sp.
CGCCAGGGCCGCGACGCGCGCGGGCGCGAGATCGCGGCGCAGCTGGAGGCGGCCGGCATCCCCGGCGCCTACGAAGGTGCGCTGAAATACGTCGGCAACCCGGACCTGCTGTCGCGCACGCACTTCGCGCGCTACATCGTCGAGACCGGCTTGTGCGATACCACCTCCGAGGTCTTCCGCAAATTCCTGACCGAAGGCAAGCCCGGCTACGTGCCGCACCGCTGGGCCACACTCGAAGAAGCGATGGGCTGGATCCGCGGCGCCGGCGGTATTCCCGTGATCGCACACCCGGGCCGCTACAAGTTCGACGCCACCGCGGAGGGCGCGCTGTTCGACGAATTCCGCCAGCGCGGCGGCAATGCGATCGAGGTCGTGACCGGCAGCCACACGCCGGATCAATACGAAACCTATGCCGAGGTGGCGCGCCGCTACGGCTTCCTGGCTTCGCGCGGGACCGATTTCCATGCGCCGGGCGAGGCACGGGTCGAGTTCGATGCCCTGGCGCCGTTGCCCAGCAGCGTGACGCCGGTCTGGCACGACTGGTTCTGAACGCCCGCGCCGGGCTGGTGAACGCCACACGACGCCGGCTTCAGGCGTGGGCTCTTCCGTTTAAGCCCGCCATAAGCCAGCGCCCTTGAATTTTCCGGTGCGCAGCCTTATCTTGGCAGCCTGTTAATGACATTCTGTCGAGGTCTTTTCCATGAAGCGCATCGTATTGTTCCTCGCCACCAACCTCGCGGTTGTGCTGGTGCTCACCGTTGTCCTGAACCTGCTGGGTGTCGGGCGCGCGGTGTCGGCCGAGGGCATCAACGTCGGCGCCCTGGCGGTCTTCTCCCTCGTGGTCGGCTTCACCGGCTCGATCATCTCGCTCCTGATGAGCAAGCCGATGGCCAAGTGGTCGACCGGCGCGCGCGTCATCGAGCAGCCGCAGAACTCGACCGAACTCTGGCTCGTCAACACGGTGCGCAAGCTGGCCGACCGTGCCGGCATCGGCATGCCGGAAGTGGCCGTCTACGACGGCGAACCGAACGCCTTCGCGACCGGCGCCTTCAAGAATTCCGCGCTGGTGGCCGTGTCCACCGGCCTGCTGCAGGGCATGACCGAAGACGAGGTCGAGGCCGTGCTCGGCCACGAAGTGGCCCACATCGCCAACGGCGACATGGTCACGCTGACCCTGATCCAGGGCGTGGTCAACACCTTCGTCGTGTTCCTGGCGCGCGTGGTCGGCTTCTTTGTCGACAAGGTGCTCCTGCGCGGCAACGACGACCGCGGCCCCGGCATCGGCTACATGGTCACCGTCTTCGTCTGCGAGATCCTCTTCGGCCTGGTAGCCTCGATCATCGTGGCCTGGTTCTCGCGCCAGCGCGAATTCCGCGCCGACGCCGGCTCGGCCAAGCTGCTGGGCTCGACCGTGCCGATGCAGCATGCGCTGGCCCGCCTGGGCGGCCTGCAGCCGGGCGCCTTGCCTTCGTCGATGACGGCCTCGGGCATCTCCGGCAGCGGCGGGGGCTGGGGCGCGCTGTTCTCGACCCACCCGCCGATGGAAGAGCGCATCGCCGCCCTGCAGGCGCTGCGCTGACCCGAAAGGAACCCGATGACCCAATTCTTCCAGATCCATCCAGAAAATCCCCAGGCGCGCCTCATCAAGCAGGCGGCGCAGATCCTCCGCTCGGGCGGGGTGGTCGCGCTGCCGACCGATTCGGCCTACGCGCTGGTGTGCCAGTTGGACGACAAGAACGCGGTCGAGAAGCTGCGCCGCGTGCGCGGCATCGACGACAAGCACCACCTGACCCTGCTGTGCCGCGATTTGTCGGAAATCGCCCAGTACGCGCGCGTCGACAATGCCCAGTACCGGCTGCTGAAGGCGACCACGCCGGGGCCGTACACCGTGATCCTGGAGGCGACCAAGGAAGTGCCGCGCCGCCTGTCCCACCCCTCGCGCAAGACCATCGGCCTGCGTGTGCCGGAGAACAAGATCACCCTGGCCCTGCTCGAGGAACTGGGCGAGCCGCTGATCGGCACCACGCTGCAACTGCCGGGCGACGACCATATGCTGTCCGACCCGGATGAGGTGCGCGAGCGCCTCGAAAAGCAAATCGAGCTGGTCGTCGACGGCGGCGCCGGTACCCTGGAGCCCACCACCATCATCGACCTCACCGGCCCCGAACCCGAGCTGCTGCGCGAGGGCAGGGGCGACGACAGCAGCAGATCCATGTCGCCGCGATCGAACAGGACCTGCACGCTGGATTTGAGCGCGCTCGATAGCATGAAAAGGAAAGTCGCCAACAGGATCGCGCTGGCGGCGACCACCAGTTCCTGGGGGACCGGGCCGTGTCCTGACGCCACTTTCCGGAGCACGACATAGGCGCCCAGGTGCAGGAGCAGCCATAACACGAGCAACACGCCTACCAGCTTCCAGTGGAAACCACGCGGCTCCCCGGGTTTGGGAGAGGACAGCGCCGTGTACCAGAACAGGCGCAGCTCGTGCCGCAGCAGCCACGCCGCGCTGCCTGGGCGCGCGCTCAAGCCTGCCCCGTCAATTGCAGGAACATGTCCTCGAGCGTCAGTGCCGCGGTCCGTTCGCGCAGTTCCTCGAGCGTGCCTTCGGCGATCAGGCGGCCGTGCTGGATGATCCCGATGCGCTGGGCCAGGCGCTCGGCTACCTCGAGGATATGCGTGGTCAGGATCACCGTGCCGCCGCCGGTAACGTGCGATTGCAGCAAGTCCTTGACCTGGCGCGCCGCGCCGGCGTCCAGCCCGGTCAGCGGCTCGTCCAGGATCAACAGCTGCGGCTCATGGATCAGCGCGCCGGCCAACGCCAGTTTCTGTTTCATGCCGCGCGAGAAGCCTTCGGTCAGTTCGTGCGCATGTTGGGTAAGATCCAGCCAATCGAGCAGCCGGCGCGCGCGCGGTTCTGCGGCCGCGGCGTCGATACCCCACAGTCCGGCCACGAACTCCAGGTATTCGGTCGGCTTCAATTTCCCGTACAACATCGGGTCGTCCGGCAGATAGGCCATGGTGCGCTTCGCCCCGGCCGGGTCGCGCGCCAGGTCAATGCCATTGACCTCGATGCGGCCGGCATCCGGCGCCAGCAGTCCCGCCACCATGCGCAGCGTGGTGGTTTTCCCGGCGCCGTTCGGGCCGAGCAGGGCGTAGAGTTCGCCACGCCGTACCGACAGGTCCAGGCCATCGACGGCGGGGCGGCCGAAGGCCTTGTGCAGCTTGCTCAGGACGAGGGCGGGCGCGTCCGGCATCACAGCAGGGTGAACGACTTCATGAATTGCTCGGACTGCTCGGGCGCCACGTCCTTTTCCTTGCCCAACACGATGACCTGGTAGAAGCGCTTGCCGCGCGATTCGAAATGGCCATTCAGCTTCATCGGCCCGCCATTGCCGGTGCCGGTCGCGTCGACGTCGACACTCTTGCGCTCGCTCTCAAGCGAGCCGCTGCTGACGGCGCTGGCACTTTCTCGCTGCACGGTCGCGCCGATATTGCGCAGCATCGCCGTGCGCATCGCATCGACCGCCGCCTGCGCCTGCGCCGCATCCGGCGCCACGCCCGTGCCCACCGCGAACATCACGCCTTCGACCTCGGCGGCGGTCATGGTCATGTCGACTTTCAGGCCGTTCAGGTCGACGCTGCGCGTGTGGGTCGCCGGTTTGGCGGGGAACATGACCTGGTAGGGCGCGTCCGGGCTGCGGTAGTCGCGCCAGTTGTAGGTCGGGTTGCAGCCCGCCAGGAGCGTCGCGGCGAGAACGAGTGTTGCGGTAAGTTGAATTTTTCGCATGTCCCGATGGTAGCAAAGCGGCGCTGCCAGGGCTACCGGCGAACCTATCTTTCGCGCAGCCCGCGCCGGTACTGGACGGCCTCGGCCATGTGCGCCGGCCCGATCGCCGGGGACGCCGCCAGGTCGGCGATCGTGCGCGCCACCTTCAGCACCCGGTGATAGGCCCGCGCCGACCAATGCATGTGCGCCATCGCGGCGCGCAGGGTGCGCTCGCCGGCGCGGTCGAGCGCGCAGTAGCGGTCGATCTCGTGGGTTGTCAGGCGCTGGTTCGGCTTGCCCTGGCGTTCGATTTGCAGCGCATGCGCGCCGGCAACGCGCGCGGCGATGTCCGCCGTGCTCTCGCCGTCGGCCTGGGCGCTCATGGCGTCCGGCGCCATGGCGCTGACCTCGATCTGCATGTCGATGCGGTCGAGCAGCGGGCCGGAAATGCGGTCCCGGTAGCGCTGCGCCGCCTCGTTCGTGCAATGGCACTTGCCGGACGGATGGCCATGCCAGCCGCAGGGGCAGGGGTTCATCGCCGCGACCAGCTGGAAGCGCGCCGGAAAGTCGGCCTGGTGCGCGGCGCGGGAAATGGTGATACGGCCGGATTCCAGCGGCTGGCGCAGCACTTCCAGCACCTTGCGGTCGAACTCGGGAAGCTCATCGAGGAAGAGCACGCCGCAGTGCGCCAGCGAGACCTCGCCGGGACGCGGCACGTTGCCGCCGCCGACCAGGGCCACGCCCGAGCTGGTGTGGTGCGGGCTGCGAAACGGCCGGGCGCGCCACTGCTCGGCGGAAAAGCGGCCGGTCAGCGAATGCACCGCCGCCGCTTCCAGCGCCTCCTCGTCCGTCATCGGCGGCAGCAAGCCGGGAAAGCGCGAGGCCAGCATGCTCTTGCCGGCGCCCGGCGGGCCGACCAGCAGGAGCGAATGGCTGCCGGCGGCGGCGATCTCGAGCGCGCGTTTCACGTGCAGCTGACCCTTTACGTCGGAAAAGTCGGGATAGCGCGGCGCCTGCACCGGCGCGTCCCTGCTGTAGCGCGGCAGCCGCGCATTCTCTTCGCTGGCCGCGAAGTGGGCGCACACCTGCAACAATGTGTCGGCAGGGTAGACGCGGGCATCGGTGACGAGCGCAGCCTCGTCGGCATTGGCCTGCGGGAGGATGAAGGCGCGCCCGCCGCCGGCGCCGCTGCGCCCGATGGCGAAGGTCATGGCGAGCGCGCCGCGTATCGGCCGCAACTGGCCAGACAGCGACAATTCGCCGGCGAATTCATACTTGTCGAGTTCCTTCGACGGGATCTGGCCGGACGCGGCCAGGATGCCCAAGGCCATCGGCAGGTCGAAGCGTCCCGATTCCTTCGGCAGGTCGGCCGGCGCCAGGTTGATCGTGATGCGCCGCGCAGGGATATCGAAGCCGACGTTCTGCAAGGCGGCGCGCACCCGGTCCTTGGCTTCGCGCACTTCGGCGTCCGGCAGGCCGACGATGGTGAAACTGGGGAGGCCGTTGGCCAGGTGCACTTCGACGCTGACGGGCAGCGCTTCCATGCCGGCAAGGGCGCGGCTGCGTAACACGGCAAGGCTCATGGGGTTCCTGGCGAGTGAGGGCTCGCAGGATGGTGGCACTGCTTGGGAAATCGCTTGTTGAGCGCACCCAAGCCTTGTCGTATGCGGTGCCCGGAGGACGCCTCAGACGTCGCGCAGCGTCACCACCGGCATCGTCAAGACGCGCTTGTCCTTGAAGAAAGCGATATCGAACAGCGCCGCCGCGCCGACCACTTCTTTTCCGAGTTGGCGCAGCAGGGCCGCTGCGGCCTCAATGGTGCCGCCGGTGGCCAGCACATCGTCGACGATCAGCACGCGCTGGCCCTTGATGCGTTGCGGCTGGATCTCGATGGTCGCGCTGCCGTATTCGCGCTTGTAGTCGATGCTGATCGCCTCGCCGGGCAGTTTGCCCGCCTTGCGCGCCATGGCGAAGCCGACCTTGTGCTCGAGGGCGAGGGCGCCGGCGATCATGAATCCGCGCGCATCCATGGCCAGGATGAAGTCGAAGTGCAATTCGTCGGTCCGCGCGTGCAGGGTGTCGATGGCGACGCGCCAATGCTCGGGGTTGTCGAAAATGCAGCCGACGTCGATGAAATTGACGCCCGGTTCAGGGTAATCCTGAAAAAATTCCAGCGGAACGCTGTCGAAATCGGTCATGGAAGGTAGTGCCCGTGTGAGTAAAGCGCGTGAGTGTACGACGATTATCGCTGCTGCGTGCAAAGACGGCGCGGCTTTGGCGCGTCAGGACCAGCGTCGGGGCGTCAGGCTTTCTTGCGCTTCGGGCCGGAAGCCGCGTTCAGCGCGGCGGCGGCGCGGATCAGCGCCTTGAACGCTTCTTCGTCGATGGCGCCGCCCTCGGGAATATCGATGGCGCGCCGCACATTGCCTTCCAGGCTGGCATTGAACAGGCCGGCAGGATCGGCCAGCGCGGCGCCCTTGGGGAAGGTCAGCTTCACGGCCTTCTTGTAGGCTTCGCCGGTGCAGACGATGCCGCCGTGCGACCAGACGGGAACGCTCCACTTCCACTCCTCGACGACGTCCGGCAGTGCCTGCCGGATGAGCGCGCGCACCCGGGCGAGCGTTTCGCCGCGCCAGCCGCCCAGCTCGGCGATGCGGGCGTCGATCAGCGCCGGGGCCGGTGGCTCTCCAACCGGCGTATGCGCGATGGTGCTGCCATGCGTGCTGCCGTGCGTGCTCGTCCCCATGTCATCGCTCCAGGTCGTGAAGTTGCCCCGTGCAGGATGCCGGGGCATTGGTATTTGAACGCCACAGGCTGAGCGAGTTCAGCCTGCGTGTCAAGCAAGACGAGCGTACGGCAGGGACAAAGCTCAGCCTTGCACCTCGGCCGCCGGCGCAAAGGCCGGCTGCGCCAGTGCGAGCAGGTGCGCGCGCACGTCGGCCGGCCAGTCCGCCACGATCTGTTCCAGGCGCGCGGCGTCGCCGGCGAACAGCGCACGCGAGGCTTCCTCGAAGCCCGGC
>DNCF01000382.1 GCA_003484545.1 Massilia sp.
TCGCGCGCTCGCACCCGGGCGGCGCCCTGGGCCGGCGCCTGCTGACCCACGTGCGCGACGTGATGCGCAGCGGCGAGGCCGTGCCGTCGGTCACGCCCGAGACGCCGCTGGCGCAGGCCCTGCTGGAAGTGAGCCAGAAGGGCATGGGCATGACCGCCGTGGTCGATGCGGACCGCCGTCCGATCGGCGTGTTCACCGACGGCGACTTGCGCCGCCTGATCGAGCGCGTGCAGGACTTCTCGAACATCCGCATCCGCGACGTCATGCACCTGGACCCGCGCACCGTGCATCCCGAGCAGCTGGCGGTCGACGCCGTGGCGATCATGGAAGAATTCCGCATCAACCAGATGCTGGTGGTCGACCTGGACGGCAAGCTGGTCGGCGCGCTGCACATCCACGACCTGACCCGCGCAAAGGTAATCTGATGAGTAGCGTGATAACTGCGCTGGAACACATGCAGCGCGCCGCGCGCGTGAAAGTGATGATCTTCGACGTCGACGGCATCCTGACCGACGGCAGCCTGACCTACGGGCCCGACGGCGAGGTCACCAAGACCTTCTTCGTCCTCGACGGCCTGGGCATCCAGCTGCTGCAGAAGACCGGCGTGCAGACCGCCATCATCAGCGCGCGCAAGTCGCCGATCGTCAACGCCCGCGCCAGGGACCTGGGCATCACCCACGTCTGGCAGGGCTTCCACGACAAGCGCGTCGCCTTTGCCGAGCTGCTGGCGCAGACCGGCCTGACGGCCGAGGAGTGCGGCTACATCGGCGACGACGTGATCGACCTGCCGCTGCTGACCAAGGTCGGCTTCGCCGTCACCGTGCCCAGCGGCCACCCGGAAGTGCAGTACCGCGCCCATTACGTGACCAAGGCGCCGGGCGGGCGCGGCGCCGTGCGCGAAGTGTGCGACATGGTGATGCGCGCCCAGGGTACCTACGAACAGGCGCTGGCGCCGTATTTCGCGTAACAACATGGCCACCCTCGTCAATCGCCGGACCTCGCACCGCTGGAAACTGCTGGCGCTGATGCTCACGGCCGTGTTCTTCGCCTTCGGCAGCTTCTGGCTGCTGCAGGCCCTGCAATCGGAAGACGCGGACAATCTCGGCAACGCCGGGAACGAGCCCGACTACATCGTCGAGAACTTCAGCCTGGTGCGCATGACCGAGAGCGGCCAGCCGCGCTACCTGGTGTCGGGCGCGCGCCTGGCCCACCATCCGGTGAACGACGTCTCGGAGGTGAGCAAGCCGGTGGTCGAGAGCATGGCGCCGGGACGTCCGCGCATGACCATGCACGCCGACCGCGCCCGGATCCACCACCAGGAAAACCGGATCGAGCTGATCGACAACGTCGACATCGTGCGCCCGGCCACGCCGACCTCGGAAGCGATGCGCGCGCGCACCAGTGCGCTGACCGTGCTGGCCGACGAGGAGGTCGTCAAGACCGACCGTCCGGTGCAGATGCAGATCGGCGCGTCGACCGTGAACAGCGTCGGCCTGGTGGCCGAGAACCCGACCCAGAAGCTGCAACTCGGCCGCGGCCAGATCGTCTATCCGCCGCGCCAGCGCTGACCCATACAACACAAGGAACGAGCACCCAACATGAAGAAAATCCTCGCTGCCGCCGTCCTCACGCTGCTGTCCCTGTCCGCTTCGGCCGAACGCGCCGACTCGCTCAAGCAGGCTGTCGTCAACTTCGATTCGCTCGACATCGACGAGGTGACCCAGACCCGCATCCTGACCGGCAACGTGGTCCTCACGCGCGGCACGCTCACCATGAAGTCCGACCGCGCGCTGGTCAAGGAAACGCCGGAAGGCTACATGAGCGTCACGCTCACCTCGGGCCCCGGGCGCGTCGCGACCTTCCGCCAGAAGCGCGACGGCGCGGGCGACCTGTGGGTCGAGGGCCAGGCCGAGCGCATCGAGTACGACGAGCGCCAGGAACTGGTGAAGCTGTTTTCGAAAGCTGTCGTCAAGGAACTGGAAAACGGCCGCCTGACCAATGAACTGAACGGCGCCTACATCTCCTACGACAACCGCCGCGAAGTGGCGGCCGTGCGCAACGACGCGAGCGGCGAAAGCAAGGTCGGCGGCGGCCGCGGCACCCTGATCATCGCGCCGCGCCGCACCGGTCCGGCGGCGGGCGCCCCTGCGCCGGCCTCCGGTCCGGGAGCCTCTCCTTCCGCAGGAAAGTAAACATGAAAGATGCAAGCACGCGCAGCACCCTGGTGGTCCGGGGGCTGCAGAAAAGTTACGGCAAGCGCCTGGTGGTGCGCGACGTGTCGCTGGAAGTGGGCTGCGGCGAGGTCGTCGGCCTGCTCGGCCCGAACGGCGCCGGCAAGACCACCTCGTTCTACATGATCGTCGGCCTGGTGCCGTCGGACGCCGGCGCGATCGAGATCAACGGCACCGACATCTCCAGCCTGCCGATCCACCGGCGCGCGGTGCTGGGCCTGTCCTACCTGCCGCAGGAAGCCTCGGTGTTCCGCAAGCTGACGGTCGAGGACAACATCCGCGCCGTGCTGGAACTGCAGCGCAACGAGGACGGCAAGCCGCTCTCGAAGGACGCCATCAACGAGCGCCTCGACTCCCTGCTGGCCGAACTCCAGATCGAGAAGCTGCGCGAGAACCCGGCGCTGTCGCTGTCGGGCGGCGAACGCCGCCGCGTCGAGATCGCGCGCGCGCTGGCCACCAATCCGCGCTTCGTGCTGCTCGACGAACCCTTCGCCGGCGTCGACCCGATCGCGGTGATCGAGATCCAGCGCATCGTGCGCTTCCTGAAGGAACGCGGCATCGGCGTCCTGATCACCGACCACAACGTGCGCGAAACACTGGGCATCTGCGACCGCGCCTACATCATCAACCAGGGCGCCGTACTGGCCTCGGGCCGCCCTGACGACATCATCGCCGACGAATCGGTGCGCCGCGTCTACCTGGGCGAACATTTCCGCATGTAGCGACAACGAAGCGACAACCTGGCAGCAACAAGCGATGAAACAATCCCTGCAACTTCGGACTTCGCAGCACCTGGCGCTCACCCCCCAGCTTCAGCAATCGATCCGCCTGCTGCAGTTGTCCACGCTGGAACTGCACCAGGAAATCGAGCAGATCCTGTCCGACAACCCCTTGCTCGAGCGGCTCGACGATCCGCTCGACCACTCGGTGCGCCTGCTCGCCGACGGCGCCATCAGCAATGCGCCCGGCACGGGCGAGGCCCCGGCCGCCCCTGGCGCGGAAGAGGGGAGCGCGAACGGCGAAGCGGTGGACGGTTTCGACGCCGCGGGCGCCGATGGCGAGCGCGATGCCGACCGGGGCGATGTCGACTGGGGCGAACCCGGACGCGGTCCCGGCAACGGCGAGGACGAGGATGGCCGCCCGCAGCTGGAAGCGGCCGGCGTCACGCTGCGCGAACACCTGTCGGAACAGGTGCGGGTGACGGGCCTGAGCGCACGCGACCGCGCGCTGGCCGAACTCGTGATCGACGCCATCGACGACAACGGCTACCTGGAAGAGCAGCTGGACGAGATCCACGCGCGCCTGCCCGAGGAACTCGAGGTGGAGATGGACGAGCTGCGCTGCGCGCTGGCGCTGGTGCAGAGCCTCGATCCGGTGGGCGTGGGCGCGCGCAGCGCGGCCGAGTGCCTGGCGCTGCAGATCCGCGCGATGCCGGGCGTGCCGCTGGTGACGCGGCGCATGGCCCTCAAGATCGTCGAGGGATATCTCACCTGGTTCGCGCAGCGCGAATTCAACAAGCTCAAGAAGGCGCTCGACTGCGACGACGAAGACCTGCGCGAGGCCCAGGCCGTGATCCGCCAGTGCCATCCGCATCCCGGCGCGGCCTTCGCCTCGAGCACCTCGGACTACGTGGTTCCGGACGTAATTGTCCGGAAAACGAAGAACGGCTGGGGCGTGATGCTGAACCAGGACGTGATGCCGCGCCTGCGTGTGAACAACATGTACGCGGCCCTGCTCAAGCAGGGCAAGGGCGAGAGCCAGATGAGCGCGCAGCTGCAGGAAGCGAAGTGGCTGATCAAGAACATGCGCCAGCGCTTCGACACGATCCTGCGTGTATCGCAGGCAATCGTCGAGCGTCAGCGCAACTTTTTCAGCCATGGCGCGGTTGCCATGCGGCCCCTTGTGCTTCGTGAGATAGCTGATACACTAGGACTACACGAGAGCACTATTTCTCGTGTCACAACTCAGAAATTCATGCTGACCCCGCACGGCATGTTTGAGTTGAAGTATTTCTTCGGAAGCCACGTCGCCACCGAAGCGGGGGGCGAAGCGTCTTCGACGGCGATCCGGGCTCTCATCGCGCAACTGACAGGAGCAGAAGACCCCAAGAACCCATTATCCGATAGCAAGATCGCGGAAATGCTCGGTGAACAAGGAATGGTCATCGCGCGCCGCACGGTTGCCAAGTACCGTGAGGCGCTGAAAATTCCTCCCGTTAGTCTCCGCAAATCCTTGTAACGGCGGCACCCTCGCGCTTCCTTGTGGCGCGGCGCGGCAGCCGCCACATCTTCAAAGGAGTGTGTATGAATCTCACCATCAGCGGCCACCACCTCGACGTTACCCCCGCCATCCGTGAATACGTACAGAACAAGCTCGAACGCATTACCCGCCATTTCGATCAAGTGATCGATTCCCACGTGATCCTCGCGATCGACAATCTCACCGAAAAAGACAAAAGGCAGAAAGCCGAGATTAACATGCGCATGTCCGGCAAGACTGTGCACGTGGAAAGCGTTGCGCAAGACCTGTACGCGGCGATCGACCTGTTGATGGATAGGCTGGACAGGCAGGTGATGAAGTACAAAACGATGCTGAAGAATCATAGTCACGAGGCGCTCAAGCGCCGCCCTGAAAGCGGAGAGGCAGCCGTCGCCTAAAAGGCCGGCAAGCACCGTCTGAACGAGGGCGCCCATGGCGCCCTTTTCATTTCCGGCATGTTCAATTCTTGCCGCGCCGTCAATACCCCAGTTATCTCGTCCTTCGGTAGAATGCATGTTTTTTCTACCACGGACCGACCATGACCGACTTCGTCCTGACCCGCGTTGCCAACGGCACCGGCACGATCACCCTCGACCGTCCGAAAGCCCTGAACTCGTTATCGCTGGAGATGGTGCGGCGCCTGACCGAGGTGCTGCTGGCCTGGCGCGACGACAGCAAGGTCGACGCGGTCGTGATCACCAGCAGCAGCGAAAAAGCCCTGTGCGCGGGCGGCGACATCCGTTTCTTCCACGAAGCCGGCCACGCCACGCCGACGGGCGGCAGCGCGCTGCTCGAGGATTTCTTCACCGAAGAATACGCCCTGAACCACCTGATCCATTTTTATCCGAAGCCCTATATCTCGGTCATGGATGGCGTCGTGATGGGCGGCGGCATGGGCATCGCCCAGGGCGGCCCGGACACCGGCCTGCGCATCGTGACCGACCGCACCAAGATGGCGATGCCGGAAGTGAACATCGGCCTGTTCCCCGACGTCGGCGGCAGCCATTTCCTGTCGCATGCGCCCGGCCAGCTGGGCAACTACCTCGGCCTCACCGGCCTGACCATCGGGGCGGCCGACGCGCTCTACGTCGGCCTGGCGGACGTCTACGTGCCCGGCGCCCAGCTGGGCGAGCTGAACGCGCTGATCGAGGCCACGCCGGGCGCCCAGCTGGCGGAGGCGATCCGCGCCTTTGCCGCGCGCTTCGCCGGCGAGGTGCAGG
>DNCF01000233.1 GCA_003484545.1 Massilia sp.
GCCGTCGAAGGCCAGGCCGATCAGCTCGCCGCGCTTGTTCAGCGCTGCCGAACCCGAGTTGCCGCCGGTGATGTCCAGCGTCGCCAGGTAGTTGACCGGGACGGTCTTCAGGACCGGGTCGACGTACTTCCCGAAATCCTTGGCCTTGATCGCTGCCAGCTGGGCGGCCGGGGCGTTGAACTCGCCTTCGCCGGTGTGCTTCGCGACCACGCCCTTGACGGTGGTGAACGCGGTCCACGAACCGGTGCCGTCGGCGCCATGGTCGCGGCCCATGATCTTGCCGAAGGTCACGCGCAGGGTGCTGTTGGCGTCCGGATAGACGGCCTGGCCCTTGCTGTTCATGTAGGCGATCTTGGCCTTCATGTAGCCCGAGTAGGCTTTCTGGATCTTACCGGCGAGTTCTTCCTCTTTGGCTTCGTCCTTCATGTCGGCGTCGTACATGGCGACCGCTGCCTTGATGAAGCTGTCGTTGCTGGCCTTGAATTCGGCCGGCGACTTTTTGAGCCAGGCGGTGCGCTCTTCCTTGTTGGCCAGTTTCGAACCGGCGTAGGCCTTGTCCAGGGCGGCCTTCAGCTCGTCCTGGCTCATGCCCGCGCGGATGCCGAGGGCGTCGTTGAAGGCCGTGTCCTGTTCGGCGACCGGCTGGGCCAGGTATTTGGCCAGGAAGTTCATGACCAGGGCCTTGTCGACCTTTTCGTCATAGGTGCGGTCCTGGCCGGTGATGACCGAGGTCAGGCGCGCCATGTCGCGTTCCTGGTAGCCCGACTTGCGCTGGGCATCCGGCTTGGTGCGCTCGTTGGCCAGGCGGTACAGGGTACGTGCCGAGCTCAGGAAACGCGGCTGGGCATAGCCCAGGTAGAAGCCCTGCTTGGTGTGGGCGTCGCGCTCGGCGATCAGCTTCTCGGCGGCCTCGATGTCGGCGCCGAACTGCTTCTTGCGGGCGGCGTCGGCGTTGACCCAGGCCTTCATTGCGGCGTGCTCGGCGGTCTTGCGCGCCAGGAAGTCGCTGTTCTCGTACGAGGTCAGCATGCCCTTGCGGTTCTTGTAGTAGTTGTTGACGCCCGCGATCTGGCCGGCGTACTTCAGCTTGGCGGCCGGGTCGTTCTTGGTCTCGCGTTCGATGATGGCTAGTACTTCACCCGAGGCCTGGACGAAGGCCGGGTAGTTCCAGTCGAAGGTGTACTGCACTTCCGACGGCAGGCGGTGGCGGTTGGTGCGGCCCGGGTAGCCGGCGACCATGATGAAATCGCCTTCCTTCGAGCCTTCGGTGGCGACCTTCAGGAAGTGCTTCGGCACGTAAGGCACGTTGTCGGCGGCGTAGTCGGCGGCCTTGCCGTCCTTGCTCACGTAGGCGCGGTAGAAGCCGTAGTCGCCGGTGTGGCGCGGCCACATCCAGTTGTCGGTGTCGCCACCGAACTTGCCGACGCCGGCCGGCGGCGCATGCACCAGGCGCACGTCGCGGATTTCCAGCTGCTTCAGGCGGTAGAACTCGAGGCCGCCGTAGTAGCTCGGCACGGTGCAGCGGTAGCCCGGGGTCTTCTCGCAGGCGGCGACCATTTCCTTCTGGTTCTTTTCGATCGCGTCGATGCGGGCCTTGCCGGTCAGCTTGGCGACTTTCTTGTCGATGATCTGGTCGGTGACGTTGGTCACTTCCTCGGTCACGAAGACGCGGCTGCCCGGAGCGGCCGGCACTTCCTCGGCCAGGGTCTTGGCCAGGAAGCCGTTGGCCAGCAGGTCGCGCTCGGGGGTCGAGTTGACGGCGACGCTGTTGTAGACGCAGTGGTGGTTGGTGATGACCAGGCCCTGCGGCGACACGAAGGAGGCCGAGCAGCCGCCCAGGCTCACGACGGCGCCCATCGGGAATTCGGTCAGTTGGGTCAGGGTGTTCGGGTCCAGTTCCAGGCCGGCGGCTTTCAGTTGCTGGGCTACTTGTGGCAGCTGCTGCGGCATCCACATGCCTTCTTCCGCTTGTGCGGCGAAGCTGGTCAGGATGGCGAGCGAGAGAAGAGTCTTTTTCATTCGCGTGTGTCAGGGATGGTTGTCGGAAGCGTCGGGCTCCGCGGAGCACCCCGGAGTATGGATACTCTACGGCTGGCTCGTCAACCACTAATTTCCTGTCAAGACACGCGACGATTGATGGGAGGGCTACAACTGCGCTCCCAGCAGCGAGGCTGCTTCGCCCGCCAGTTTCTCGGTCCATGGACGCTCCTGCCAGGCCTGCAGGGTGATCGGCCGGGCGCGTTTCCAGTCGTCTTCGAAGACTTCGCGCTGGGCGCGTGCGAAGGCCGGGTCGAGCAAATTCAGGTTGGCCTCGTCGTTGATGCTGAACGAGCGGTTGTCGAAGTTGGTCGAGCCGACCGAGACCATCATGTCGTCGACGATCAGCGCCTTCACGTGGTACATGGTCGGCTGGTATTCGGCGATCTTGATGCCGGCTTCCAGCAGCGGTCCCCAGCGCTCGCGCGAAGCGATGCGCACCACGTCGGAGTCGATTTCCTTGCCGGGCGTAATGATGCGGACGTCGACGCCGCGTTTCGCGGCCGCGACCAGGGCGCGCATCGCCAGCTCGTCCGGCACGAAATACGAGGCCGACAGCAGGATCGACTGGCGCGCGGCGGTGATCGCCATCAGGTACATCAGGTGCATACTGGCGCTGCCGCCGGTGGGCGAACTGGAGAACATCTGGGCCGGAATGTCGCCCTTGGCCGCGAGCGGCGGGAAATAGTCGGGGCCGTCGAGCACGACGCCGGTTGCTTTCGTCCAGTTGTCGGTGAACACGGCCTGCATCTGCCCGACCACCGGGCCCTCGACGCGGAAATGGGTGTCGCGCCAGTGGTCTTCGTCCTGGGCATTGCCGCGCCACTGGTCGGCGATGCCGACGCCGCCCGTGAAGCCGACCACGCCGTCGACGATCAGCAGTTTGCGGTGGGTGCGGTTGTTCAGGCGCGCCAGTTTCCACCAGGCCGGCTTGTGGTAGCGCTGCAATTGCACGCCGGCGTCGCGCATCGCCTGCATCGACTTGTCGTCCATCTTGATGCTGCCGATAAAGTCGAGCATCAGGTGGACCTTGACGCCGGCGCGCGCGCGCTCGGCCAGCGCTTCGGAAAATTCGTGGCCGATGCTGCCCGACCAGTAGATATAGGTTTCGAAGGTGATGCTGGTCTTCGCGGCGCGGATCGCGTCCAGCATGGCGGGGAAGATCTGGTCGCCGTTGAGCAGCACCTCGACCTTGTTGCCCTCGATGATGGGTGGGCCGAGCAAAACGCCCATCGAGCGGCGGAATTGGGCGTCGTGAATGTCGTACTGGCGCGTCAGCTGGGTCTCGATCTGTTTCTCGCTGGGCATGAAATTGAGGGCGAGAAAGCCGGCCAGCAAGGTGAGGATGCTGGTGATGATGACGATGACAAGGGTCCTGGCGCGCATGCGATCTTCCAAACGAAAAAAAACCAACGCATGAAAGCGTTGGTTTTATCAGGGTCTTTCCAAACTTCTTATTAGCGAACGCGGCCGCGACGCAGCAGGTTCACGATGGCCAGCAGGATGACGGCGCCCAGGAAGGAAACCAGCAGCGACGACACACTGAAGTCATCCGAATTGATGGTGCCCGTACCGAACAGCGGGGAAAGCAGCCAGCCGCCCAGGAAGGCGCCCACGATACCAACCACGACGTTCAGAATCATGCCTTGCTCAGCATCGGTTTTCATGACCATGCTGGCGAGCCAACCCAGGATACCACCGACAACGATCCAAATGATGAATAGCATTTTGATTCCTCCTCATAGTGAAAAAACTACCCCAGGCCAATTGATTGCCGTGGCCATGTGAAAAAGTCTACGTAGGCCAGCCATAGCGGGTCGGTGCGGCAAGTAACGTTAGACGACGAATTGCGCCGCCGCGTTCCAAGACCTTGTTTTTTCAGGACTTTTCTTTCCTTTTGGAATGTCTCGAAGTGAGTGCGTCAGCGAACAGAAGCATATGGCTGGGCAGGCATATTGTTCGTGAACTGGCAACAACCACGTTGCAAAGCCCACTGCACCACGAACCTTGAAAGGATCCATCATGAGCTACGACACGACGAACAACCAGCAGTCGCGCATGGTCACCGGCCTGTTCCCCGATCGCGCCAGCGCCGAGCGCGCCTACGGCTCGATTTCCGACCGCGGTTACGGCCGCGACGACGTCAACCTGATGATGTCGGATTCGACCCGCAAGACCCACTTCGGCGACACCGATACCGAGCTGGGCAGCAAAGCGGCCGAAGGCGCCGGCATCGGCGCGGGCATCGGCGGCACCATC
>DNCF01000459.1:0-390 GCA_003484545.1 Massilia sp.
CGACCCGGGCCGGGGCTATGACTTCGACACCCTGGCCGACGACATCGCCGCCGTGCTCGACGCGCTCGACCTGCGCGAGGCCGTGCTGGTCGGCCACTCGATGGGCTGCAACGAGATCCTGCGCTACCTGAGCCGCCATGGCGGCGCGCGCGTGGCCGGCGCCGCCCTGCTGGGGACGATGACGCCCTTCGCCCTGAAGACCGGTAACAACCCGGACGGCATCGAAGCTGCTTTCTTCGAGGATTTCCAAGCGCAGCTCATGCGCGACTTCCCGCAGTGGATCGACGACAACATGGTGCCGTTCGTGTATCCCGAGACAGCGCCGGGCATGAAGAACTGGCTCAGGCAGATGGCCCTCGGCGCGTCACTGCAGGCGCTGGTCGAATGCCA
>DNCF01000459.1:607-5420 GCA_003484545.1 Massilia sp.
GCAGGCGCTGGTCGAATGCCACCGCGCGCTGGTGCACACGGATTTCCGCCGCGAGCTGCCACGCATCGACGTGCCGGTGCTGCTGATCGCCGGCGACGCCGACGCCAGTGCGCCGCTGGAACTCACGGCGCGTCCCACCGCGCGCCTGTTGCCCAACGCCCGGCTGCGCGTCTACGAGGGCGCCCCGCACGGCATGTTCATCACCCACATGGCCGAGGTCAATCGCGAACTGCTTGAGTTCGCGGACGGGATCGCGCAGAATCGCCGGCAACGGGAAACGGAGGCGGGATGAACGACAGGACCAGTACCGGCACCGGCGCGGGCGCCCACTACTTCAGCGACTTCGCCGCCGCGCTGCGCTACTGGCGCGCCAAGCGCGGGGTCAGCCAGTTGCGCCTGTCGCTCGATTCCGGCATCTCGCAGCGCCACCTCAGCTTCCTCGAGACCGGACGCGCCCAGCCCGGACGCGACCTGATCATCAAGCTCGGCCTGGTGCTCGACATCCCGCTGCGCCAGCGCAATGCGATGCTGCTCGCGGCCGGCTTCGCGCCGGCCTACCGCGAGCGCGCCCTGCTCGACCCCGACATGGAAGCGGTGATGCGGGCGCTCGACTTCATGCTGGCCCAGCAGGCGCCCTACCCGGCGCTGGTGGTCGACCGCCTGTGGAACCTGGTCATGCACAACGCCCCGGCGGCGCGCATGATGCGCTGGCTGCTGGGCATGCCGCCGGATGCGCCGATCCCGCGCGACGGCTCGGTGAACGTCCTGAAGTTGACGCTGGCCCCGGACGGCCTGCGCCCCTGGCTGCTCAACTGGGAAGACGTGGCCGCCGATTTGCTGCAGTGGGTGCAGCGCGAAGCCATGGGCGACGGCCCCGGCAGCGAAGCGACGCGCCTGCTCGACGAACTGATGGCCCTGCCCGGCATCGACACGGCGGCGCGCCAGCCCAACCTGGAACACGCCGCCCTGCCCTTCCTGCCGATGAAGCTGCGCAAGGACGGGGTCGAGCTGAACCTGTTCACGACCATCACCACGCTGGGCACGCCGCACGACGTCACCGTGCACGAACTGCGCCTGGAAAGCTTTTTTCCGGCGGACGAGGCCAGCAGGCAGTGGTTCCAGGCGGCCGCCTAGCCCGCCGCGTGCACCAGCGCGTCGACCTCCAGCTTCTTCATCCTCAGCAGGGCGCTCATCACGCGGTCGACGCGCGCCTGGTCGGGGCTGGTCATCAGGACGTTCAACTGGCGCGGCACGATCTGCCAGGAGACGCCGTAGCGGTCCTTCAGCCAGCCGCACTGCTGGGCGGCCGGGTCGCCCTGGAAGCCCAGGCGGTCCCAGTGGTAGTCGATCTGCTCCTGGGTGTCGCATTGCACCTGGAAGGAGACCGCCTCGTTGAAGGTGAAGACGGGGCCGCCGTTCAGCGCCGTGAAGGCCTGCCCGTCGAGCTCGAAGGCGACCGTCAGCACGGTGCCGGGCGCCATGCCGTGGATCTCGCGCCCGGCTTCGCCGTAGCGCGAGACGCCGTGGACGCGCGAATTCGGGAAGATGCCGACGTAGTAGTTGGCCGCTTCCTCGGCCTGCTGGTCGAACCAGAGGCAGGGCGTGATTCTCGATAAGGTGGTCATTGCCGCGGTCTCCTCGAATGGTTTGTTCCGATTCGACCGCAGCGGCTACCCTCAGTTGCCGACGTCCTCTTCGCGGAACTCAATACCCGCCGGCGGCGACGCGTCCCGTCCGGCCTCCTGTTTGCGCAGCTCGACGCGGCGGATCTTGCCGGAGATGGTCTTGGGCAGCTCGCGGAACTCGATGCGGCGGATGCGCTTGTAGGGCGCCAGGCGCTCGCGGGCGAAGGCGAAGATCTCGCGCGCCAGTTCGCGCGACGGTTCCACGCCCTGGCGCAGGGTGATGAAGGCCTTCGGCACCGACAGGCGCACCGGGTCGGGACTGGGCACGATGGCCGCTTCCAGCACCTGCTCGTGCTCGATCAGCACGCTCTCGAGCTCGAAGGGGCTGATACGGTAGTCCGAGGACTTGAACACGTCGTCGTTGCGGCCGACGTAGAAGTAGTAGCCGTCCTCGTCGACCGTGGCGGTGTCGCCGGTGTGGTAGTGCCCGGCGCGCATGACCTCCGCGGTCTTTTCCTCGTCGCCCTCGTATCCCAGCATCAGCGCGATCGGGTGCGCGTCCAGCCGCACCGAGATCTCGCCCTCTTGCGCGGGCTGGTCGTCGAGGTCGAGCAGCGCGATCCGGTAGCCCGGCAGCGGACGCCCCATCGAGCCCGGCTTCACCAGCTGGCCCGGCGGGTTGCCGATCTGGGCCGTGGTCTCGGTCTGGCCGAAGCCGTCGCGGATGCGGATGCCCCAGGCGCGCTCGACCTGCTCGATCACCTCGGGGTTGAGCGGCTCGCCGGCGCCGACCAGTTCGCGCAGCGGCGGCTTCCACTGGCTCAGGTCTTCCTTGATCAGCATGCGCCAGACGGTCGGCGGCGCGCACAGCGAGGTGACGCCGCAGCGCAGTACGGTTTCGAGCGCGGCCTTGGCCGAGAAGCGTTCATAGTTGTAGACGAACACCGTGGCGCCGGCATTCCAGGGCGCGAAGAAGCAACTCCAGGCGTGCTTGGCCCAGCCGGGCGAACTGATGTTCCAGTGGACGTCGCCCTTCTGCAGGCCGATCCAGTACATGGTCGACAGGTGGCCGGCCGGGTAGCTCTGGTGGCTGTGCAGGACCAGTTTCGGGCGCGCCGTGGTGCCCGAGGTGAAGTACAGCAGCAGCGGATCGCTGGCGCGCGTGACGCCCTTCGGCGTGAACACCGAGAGCACGCGGCGGCAGTCGTCGAAGTCGTGCCAGCCGTCGATGCTGCCGCCGACGGCGATGCGGGTGAAGTTGCCGCTCAGGCCCTCGAACTTGTGGGCCTCGGACACTTGCGCGATCACGTGGCGCACCTTGCCGCGCTCCATGCGGTCCTGCAGGTCGGCGTTCGAGACCAGCATCGTGGTCGGCACCAGCACGGCGCCGAGCTTGATCCCGGCAAGCATGATTTCCCAGAGCTCGACGCGGTTCGGCAGCATCAGCAGCACGCGGTCGCCGCGCTCGACGCCGCATTGCTGCAGCCAGCTTGCGACCTGGCTGGAACGCGCGGACATGTCGGCGAACGAGATCTTCTGCTCGCGCCCGTCTTCCTCGACCACCCACAGCGCCGGGGTATCGTTGTTCTTCGCTTCGACGTCGAAGAAATCGAGCGCCCAGTTGAACTCGTCGAGCTGGGGCGGCCGGTAGCCGGCGTAGGCGGTGTCGTAGTCGGTGCGGTGCTGTTGCAGGAAGTCGCGCGCCTGGGCGAAACGCTGGTACGGGGTCATGTTGTCTCCTGGTTGCTGATGACGATGGCCGGGGACGCGGCCTGCCGATGGCGGCCCTGTCCCGGCTGCTTATTGTCTGTTTGAATACATTGTGCCACGGGTTAGGCGGGACGCCAGGTTTCGCTGCACGGCCGGCACTGGCCTATTGAGCGCCGCCCGCCTGTGCGGTGCAGGTGAACGCGTACGGCGCCGACGTCGGTATCGTCTTGCCGGTCCGCATATCGATCATGCCTTTCGTGACCATGTAACGCCGCTGTCCGCTTGCCATGGCCAGCACCGCCCCCGGCATCTTCGTGTCCACATCCTTGCCGAGCCGGGTGCCGGCGGCGGCAAGGGCTTCCGTGAACGCATCGAGGGAGTCGCTGCAGATTTCCCCCTGGATCATGATCACGCCGAAGCCGCCCGCCAGCGTGACGTTGGCGAGGCAGGCCTTGCCCAGCCTGATGGGACCGGCGAGCCGCTGGCCGGCATCGCGGGGCAGCGTCTCGGCGGTGCCGTTCAGCCACTGCACGGCGCGCTGGCGTCCGGCGCCGCCGGCGCTGGTGTCGCAGGAGAGGAGGCGCAGCTTGTCCTGGTCCAGCGTCGCGTCAAGGGAAACGGGAGGCTGGGCCGCCGCGGGCAGGATGCAGGCGGCACAGGCGATCAGGGTCAACAGTGGGCGCATGATCGTTATCGAAATGGAAAGCGCTATCGTAACACCGGCTGGGGCGGAAAATACCCGTGGGGTGGGCGGCTCCGCCCGTACGTCGATGCCGTCGCGGCCTGCGCGCCGCCCACGCGTTCGATGCACGGCCGAGCAGCCTGGCCGCGCGAACGGTGCTTGGACGCGTGGGCGGCGTCAAGCCCCGCATCAGGCATGCAGCCGTATCGAGCCGCCCACACTACGCAGGCGGGATCCTCAGTTGCGCGGAACCGGCCCGCCGGGCCGGCGCAACGGCACCGCGAACTCCCCTTCCGGCTGCATCATGTCGATCACGCGGCAGTCGCCGCACATGCGCAGGCGGTCGAGGTTGCCGGCGAAGGCGCTGTGCTGCGACAGGCGCGAGAGCATGTTCTCGACCATGTGCAGGGTGCCGAAGGGCTTGCTGCAGCGGATGCAGTGGAAAGGCTGGGATTCGTTCAGGATCACGGTCTTGCGGCGGGTTTCGCCGAAGCTCATGCGCGGCACCAGCGCGATCGCGTTTTCCGGGCAGGTGTTGGCGCACAGGCCGCACTGCACGCAGTTCTGCTCGACGAAACGCAGCTGCGGCAGGTCGGGCGTGTCCATCACGGCCGAGGACGGGCAGGCGCCGACGCAGGCCATGCACAGGCTGCATTTTTTGGTGTCGACCGCGATCGCCCCGAATGGCGCGCCGCTCGGCAACGCCACGTCCTGCGGTTGCCGCGGCGCGTGGCGGTGCAGGTGGTCGAGCGCGTAGTCGAGGGTGTTGCGCTTGTCCGCGGCCAGGTTGAAGGTG
>DNCF01000458.1:0-2680 GCA_003484545.1 Massilia sp.
TTGCCCTTGCCTTCGTCGCCGCGCGCCGGCTGGCGCGCTTGCGCGGGCGCCTGCTCGGGCGCCTCGCCCAGGCGCGACTCGTCGGCCAGCACCAGGTCGATCTTGCGCGACTCGAGGTCGACCTTGGCCACCTGCACGACCACGCGGTCGGTCAGGCCGAAGGTCTTGCCGGTGCGCTCGCCGCGCAGTTGATGGCGCGCTTCGTCGTACTGGAAGTAATCCTGGCCCAGTTCCGTGACGTGGACCAGGCCCTCGACGTAGAGCTCATCGAGCTGCACGAAGATGCCGAAGGTGGTCACGCCGGCGACGGTACCGGTGAAGGCCTCGCCCAGCTTGTCCTGCATGTAGAAGCACTTGAGCCAGGCCTCGACGTCGCGCGAGGCTTCGTCGGCGCGGCGCTCGTTGGCCGAGCAGTGCACGCCGAGGGCGTCCCAGATGGTGAGGTCTTTCTCGTCCTTGGCCTTGCCTTCCGCCTTGTCCTTGGCGGCCTGCTTGCGCGCGGCGTTCGAGACCGTCGTGTTCAGCTTCGAGACGTCGATGCCCTTCGGCTCGTAGCGCTTGCCCTGCAGGATGGCCTTGATGGCGCGGTGGGTCAGCAGGTCGGGATAGCGGCGGATCGGGCTGGTGAAGTGGGCGTAGGCCTCGTAGGCCAGGCCGAAGTGGCCGACGTTGTCCGGGCTGTAGACCGCCTGCTGCATCGAGCGCAGCAGCATGGTCTGCAGCAGGGCCGCGTCCGGGCGCTCCTTGATTTCGCGCATCAGCGCGGCATAGTCCGAGGCAGCCGGCTTGGTGCCGCCGCCCAGGTTCAGGCCGGCCTGCTTGAGGAAGGTGCGCAGCTGGTTCAGCTTTTCCTCGGTCGGCACGGCGTGGATGCGGAAGGTGCCAGGGTGCTTGTGACGGATCAGCAGGTCGGCCGCGCACACGTTTGCGGCCAGCATGCATTCCTCGATCAGGCGGTGGGCGTCGTTGCGGGTGCGCGGGATGATCTTCTCGATCTTGCCCATCGCATTGCAGACGATGTAGGTCTCGGTGGTCTCGAAGTCGATCGCGCCGCGTTCCTGGCGCGCGCCGAGCAGCGCATGGAACACCGCGTTCAGGTTCAGCAGGTGCGGCACGATGGCCGGACGGCGCGCGGCTTCCTCGCCTTTCGGATCGGCCAACACTTCGGCCACCTGGTTGTAGGTCAGGCGCGCGGCCGAGTGCATCACCGCCGGGTAGAACTGGTAGGCGGTGACCTCGCCCTTGGCGGTGACAACCATGTCGCACACCAGGCACAGCCGGTCGACGGCCGGGTTCAGCGAGCACAGGCCGTTCGACAGCTTCTCGGGCAGCATCGGGATCACGCGGCGCGGGAAGTAGACCGAGGTGCTGCGCTCGATCGCGTCGCCATCCAGGCTGTCGTTCGGCTTCACGTAATGGCTGACGTCGGCGATCGCGACCAGCAGGCGGAAGCCCCTGGTGCGGCCGATCTTCACCGGTTCGCAGTAGACGGCGTCGTCGAAATCGCGCGCGTCTTCGCCGTCGATCGTCACCAGCGGCACGTCGCGCAGGTCGACGCGGTTGGACAGGTCGGCATCGACCACTTCGTTCGGCAGCTTGTTGGCCTGCTTCAGCGCGGCGGCGGAAAACACGTGCGGCACGCCGAACTTGCGCACCGCGATCTCGATTTCCATGCCCGGGTCGTCCAGTTCGCCGAGCACCTCGACGATGCGGCCGGTCGGCTGCTGGAAGCGCGCCGGCTGCTCGATCAGCTCGACGCTGACGACCTGCCCCGCGCGCGCCTTGCCGGGCGAGCCGGCGACCAGGATGTCCTGGCTGATGCGCTGGTCCTCGGGCGAGACGATCCAGACGCCGCCTTCGTTGAGCAGGCGGCCGATGACGTGGGTATTGGCGCGCTCGACGACTTCGACGATCGTGCCTTCCGGACGGCCGCGGCGATCGAGGCCGACGACTTTCGCCAGCACGCGGTCGCCATGCAGGACCTTCTGCATTTCCTTATCGTTCAGGAACAGGTCAGGCCCGGGCTCTTCCGGGATCACGAAGCCGAAGCCGTCGCGGTGGGCGCTGATGCGGCCGGCGATGAAGCCGGATTGGTCCGCCAGGGCATAGACGCCGTCGCGGTCGGCGCGGATCTGGCCGTCGCGTTCCATGGCGTTCAGGCGGCGTCCCAGGACTTCCTGGGCGGCGGGCTTCACCTTCAGTGCGCGTGCGAGGGCGGCGGCGTCGAGCGGCTTGCCGGCGTCGCGAAAGACGCCGAGAATTTCCTCGCGGCTAGGAATGGTATGAGTTGGTTGCTTCAAATCGTTTTCTTGAATTCTTCTATATGGATGCCGGACCGGCCGGCACCGTGGTTGGATTGACACCTTGACAGGCGTAGTGTAACGGAGGACCACGGGATTCGCCTAACGAAGCGTGCTCCATGAAACGCGGTCCGGCGGACGGAGGGCGAAGCGAAAAAGGGCCGCTTGCAGTCCCTGCAGAGGGTTTTTGACTTTTGCCATCCATCCGCTATAATCTCGGCTCTTTCGCAACGACAGCATGTGAAGCGAAGGAAAAGAAGCACGCTATGAGGCAGTTTGGTAACGAGAACAACGGAAGTTGATCTAGCGAAAAACGACAAAGCCTGATATTGTATCAGCTTCAGCAGCAAACGCAGTAACAGTGCCCACGTGGCGGAATT
>DNCF01000458.1:2741-4709 GCA_003484545.1 Massilia sp.
GGCACCACTCTACCGGAAGTGCAATCCGCAGTAGCAAGCAGTACCATTGATCGTACGGTGGGTTCTCGAACCCACGCGTGAAGCAGGATCAGTGTTGGCAGTATCAGCAATATGCAGTGCCCACGTGGCGGAATTGGTAGACGCGCATGGTTCAGGTCCATGTGCCGCGAGGTGTGGGGGTTCGAGTCCCTCCGTGGGCACCAACGGTTTTCTGGCGACAGCCGGCGCAAAACGCCGCAATCCTTGAAAAAGGTTTGCGGCGTTTTGCGTTTTTGTCGTCTCTTTTACTGCGCCGCCAGGTCGTCGAGGATCGGGCAATCCGAACGGCTGTCGCCATGGCAGGACGCGGCCAGCCGCTCCAGGGTGCGCCGCATCGCCTCCATTTCCGCGATCTTGCGGTTCAGCTCCTCGATATGGGCGCGCGCCAGCGCCCGCACGTCGGCGCTGGCCCGCCCCTTGTCCTGCCACAGCGCCAACAGTTCGCGGATCTGGTCGAGCGAGAATCCGAGCACGCGGGCGCGGTGGATGAACTGCAGCACCTGCACGTCCTGGCGCGCGTAGACGCGGTAGCCGGCTTCTGTGCGCCGCGCCGCGCCGATCAGGCCGATCGATTCGTAATGGCGGATCATCTTGGCCGACACGCCCGAGGCGCTGGCGGCTTCGCCGATATTCATCGCGGTTGCTTCAATCACTGGGTTGTCCATGCTGTCCTTTCGCTGTTCCTTGCTTGATGCGCCATGCAGGATACACCTTCCCATCGTGGGAAGCACAAGCCGGAAACGCTTGACTGGAAACCTGGAGCGGTTATGCTCGGGCTGCCATGAAGAATTCCCGCTCCCGTTTTTCCACCCGCGTCTGCGGCGCATTGCTGGCCGCCCTCACCGCCGGCGCCATCGCCAAACCGGCGCCCTGGTATCAGTGGCGCAGCAAGGCCGACGGCCAGCTGGCCTGTTCGCAGACGCCGCTCGGCCCCGGCTGGGAGCGCGCCGCCGGACCCTATCAGGACGCACGTTGCGAAAAGCCTATCGTTGCTAAATAATAGGCCGGGTAGTTCAGCAGGTCGTACGTCGTTTTCCACAACACCGAGGAGACATTGATGTTCACGAGTCCGGAGCAGTTCGCAAACGCCACCAAAACCCTGTTTGACCTGCAAATGCAGACTTTCGAGGCGCTCACCAGCAAGACGGTCAAGGGCCTGGAACAAGTCATCGCCCTGAACATGGCGACCGCCCGCAACACGATGGACCAGACCCTCGCCGCCAGCCGCGACCTGACCCAGGCGCGCGATGCCCGTGCCGCCTTCGACGCCCTGTCGGCCCGCATGACCCCGGGCGCATCCGACAGCGCCGAGTACCGCGCCCAGCTGAAAACCATCATCGACGACATGCAGAACGAGTTCCGGCGCGCCGCCGACGTGCACGTCGCCGAAGCGAAAAGCACGCTGTCGGCCCTGATCTACGACGTCACCCAGAACGTCAAGCCGGGCTCGGAAAACGCGGTCGAGATCATCAAGGCCGCCATCGACAACGCCTTCAAGGGCTACGAACAGGTGACCCAGGCGACACGCCAGGCGGTGCAGACCGTCGAGGCCCAGATCGCAAAGGCGTCCTCGCTCGTCAACCCGGGCATGGACAAGGCGGCCTCGGCAGCCAAGCCAAGCGAGTAAAAGGAACAGGGCGGCCCCTCGGCCGCCCTGCAATATTCTTTCACCAAAGCGCCTTTGGTGAAAGAATATTTCATCCATCCTTCCCGGCGTCCCGTTCGATCCCCAGCAGTTCGTCCACGTGGGCCAGCGCGCCCGCATCCTTGACCACCGTCTTGAGCCACACGTGCAGCGGCTGCTCGCCCCAGCTGGCCGCCTTGTCGGCCAGGTAGGCCACCGGGCTGTGCGGCTCGGTGCGGCGGAAGAACTCGGCCACCGCGCGCAGCTGGGCCAGGGCCTGGGTCCGCGTCTGCAGCGGCCCGGAG
>DNCF01000457.1:0-214 GCA_003484545.1 Massilia sp.
CCGCCGACGGCCGCCGTTTCATCCGCGCCGCCGTCGATGCCGGCGCCGCCGCCGTGGTCTACGATCCGCGCGACTTCGCCTGGGACGACAGCCTGGACGTACCGCACCTGGCCGTGCCCGACCTGAAGCCCCAGGCCGGCACCATCGCCCACGCCTGCCTCGGCCAGCCCGATGCCGACATGTTCACCGTCGGCGTCACCGGCACCAACGGCAA
>DNCF01000457.1:489-3970 GCA_003484545.1 Massilia sp.
TCACCGGCACCAACGGCAAGACCTCGATCTCGGTCTGGCTCGGCCAGGCGCTCGCCAAACTCGGCGAGACCACCGCCGTGATCGGCACCCTGGGCGTCGGCATGTTCAAGGGCGGCGCGGCGCCGGAGTTCATCGAGACCGGCTACACCACGCCCGACGCGGTGCTGCTGGCCTCGCGCCTGTCCGCCGTGCGCGCCGCCGGCGCGCGCGCGCTCGCGATCGAGGTGTCCTCGATCGGCCTGGAGCTGGGTCGCACCGCCGGCATGCACTTCGACGTCGCCGTGTTCACCAACCTGACGCGCGACCACCTCGACTTCCACGGCGACATGGAGAGCTACGAGGCGGCCAAGCGCAAGCTCTTCGCCTGGCCCGAGCTGCAGCACGCGGTCGTGAACCTGGACGACGACGCCGGCCAGCGCCTGGTCGCGCACCTGCGCGCCAGCCAGCCGCAGCTGGCCATCACCGGCTACACCTTGAAAAGCGAAGCCGAGCAGCCCGCCATCGAGGGCGTCGCCATCCTGCGCGCCTCGCACAAGCGCAGCCGCCCGGTGGGCACCGAGTTCCACCTGGAGGCGCTTGACGCCAGCATGGTCGTGAAGACCCAGCTGGTCGGCCACTTCAATATCAGCAACGCGCTGGCCGTGCTGGGCACGCTGCTGGCGAAAGGCGTGCCGCTGAAGAGCGCGGTCGAAGCGGTCGAGGCCCTGGTGCCGGCGCCGGGCCGCATGCAGCAGATCGGCGGCCAGGATGCGCCGATGGTCGTGATCGACTACGCCCACACCCCGGATGCGCTGGAGAAGACCCTGGGCGCGCTGCGCCAGGTGGCGCAAGAGCGCGGCGGCGCCCTGTGGTGCGTGTTCGGCTGCGGCGGCGACCGCGATCCGGGCAAGCGTCCGCAGATGGGCGCGATCGCGCAGATGGCCGACCAGGTGATCGTCACCAGCGACAATCCGCGCAGCGAGGAGCCGGGCGCCATCATCGCCCAGATCCTGGCCGGCATGGACCGGGATCACCCGAGCGCGAAACACCAGGCCATCGAGGACCGCGCCGCCGCCATCCTGTGGGCGATCAAGCACGCGGGCAAGCAGGACGTGATCCTGCTGGCCGGGAAGGGCCACGAACCCTACCAGGAGATCAAGGGCAAGAAGATGCCGTTCTCCGACGCAGACCACGCCGCGCTGGCCCTGACCGCGCGGCTCACCATGATGAGGACACACTAAGCATGCGCGGTTCGCTCGCACAACTGATCGCTTCGATGCCCGGTTCCCAGCTGACCGCTGATGCCGCCTTCGACAGCGTCTCGACCGACAGCCGTACGGCACAGGCCGGCGCGCTGTTCGTCGCATTGCGCGGCGAAACCTTCGACGCCCACGACTTCCTCGACCAGGTCGCGGCGCGCGGCGTGGCCGCCGTCGTGGCCGAGCGCCTGCCGCAGGGCTGGACCCTGCCGGCCATCGTGGTGCCGAATACCCTGACGGCCCTGGGCCAGATCGCGAACAGCTGGCGCCGCCAGTACGACCTTCCGCTGATCGGCGTCACCGGCAGCAACGGCAAGACCACGGTCAAGGAAATGATCGCGTCCATCCTCGCCGCCGCCTTCGGCAGCGACGCCCGCCTGGCGACCCAGGGCAACCTGAACAACGAGATCGGCGTGCCGCTGACCCTGATGCGCCTGGACGCCGCGCACCGCGCCGCGGTGGTGGAGCTGGGCATGAACCATCCGGGAGAAATCGGCCGCCTGGCCGCCATCGCCCAGCCGACGGTCGGCCTGGTCAACAACGCCCAGCGCGAGCACCAGGAATTCATGCACACCGTGGAAGCGGTGGCGCAGGAGAACGGTTCCGTCTTCGCGGCGCTGCCAGGCGATGGCGTCGCCGTGTATCCGGGCGACGACGTCTACACGCCGCTGTGGCGCGGCCTGGCCGCGCATTGCCGCAGCCTGACATTCGGCTTGAGCGACGCGTGCGACGTGCGCGCGACCTACACCGGCACCGGCTTTGGTAACAATTTGAAAGTGACGGCCCCTTCCGGCGAATTCGCGGTGAAACTGGCCGCCGCGGGCGAGCACAACGTGCGCAACGCGCTGGCCGCGATCGCTTGCGCGCTGGCGGCGGGCATCGGCAGCGACGTGATCGTGCGCGGCCTGGAAGCCTTCACCCCGGTCGGCGGCCGCCTGCAGGGCAAGCGGGCCGCGAACGGCGCGCTGGTGATCGACGACACCTACAACGCCAACCCCGATTCGATGCGCGCCGCGATCGACGTGCTGGCCGGCTACCCGGCGCCGCGCATCCTGGTGGTCGGCGACATGGGCGAGGTCGGCGCGCAAGGCAAGGAATTCCACGAAGAGATCGGCGCCTACGCGCAGGCACGCGGCATCGAGTCCGTGCTGGCGACGGGCGAGCTGTCGCGCCACCTGGTGGCGAGCGGCGCAAAGCATTTCGAGCAGTTTGACGAATTATTGGCAGCACTGGACGAGCAACTGGGCGGCAATTCTGACGCAACTGTGTTGGTGAAGGGCTCGCGCTTCATGAAGATGGAACGCGCGGTCAATCACCTGATTGGTTCAACAAACACTGGCAAGGACGCCCACTAACACTATGCTTCTCTGGCTTGCACAATACCTGCAGGACTATATCGGTCCGATGCGCATCTTTAACTTCATCACCTTCCGTGCAGTGTCCGCCGCGATCACCGCGATCGCGCTCGGCCTGTTCACCGGCCCGGCCGTGATCCGCAAGCTCACCGAAATGAAGGTGGGCCAGGCGGTGCGCACCCAGGGTCCGCAGACCCACCTGAAGAAGCACGGCACCCCGACCATGGGCGGCATCCTGATCCTGATCTCGATCGCCATCTCCACGCTGCTGTGGTGCGACCTGTCGAACCGCCTGATCTGGCCGGTGCTGGTGGTCACGCTCGGCTTCGGCGCCGTCGGCTGGGTCGACGACTACCGCAAGGTGGTCTACCAGGACCCGGAGGGCATGCGCTCGGGCGAAAAATACTTCTGGATGTCGCTGATCGGCATTGCCGCCTCGCTGTACCTGGCGTTCTCGGTGTCGGCGCCGACTCCATGGGAAGTCGGCCAGCTGTTCTGGGAATGGGTGCAGTCGGGCTTCTCGATGACCCTGCCGCCGAAGGCCGACCTGATCGTCCCCTTCTTCAAGACCATCAGCTACCCGCTGGGCGTGTGGGGCTTCATCGCGCTGACCTACTGCGTGATCGTCGGCACCTCGAACGCCGTCAACTTCACCGACGGCCTGGACGGCCTGGCGATCATGCCGACCGTGATGGTCGGCGGCGCCCTGGGCCTGATCGCCTACCTGACCGGCAACGTCACCTATGCGAAGTACCTGTTCATCCCGCACATCGAAGGCGCCGGCGAACTGCTGATCTTCTGCGGCGCGATGGCGGGCGCGGGCCTGGCCTTCCTCTGGTATAACGCGCACCCTGCGCAGATGTTCATGGGCGACGTCGGCGCGCTGGC
>DNCF01000457.1:4040-4452 GCA_003484545.1 Massilia sp.
CATCATGGGCGGCGTGTTCGTTGCCGAGACCCTGTCGGTGATCATCCAGGTGAGCTGGTTCAAGTACACCAAGAAGCGCTACGGCGCCGGCCGCCGCGTGTTCCTGATGGCGCCGCTGCACCACCATTTCGAACAAAAGGGCTGGAAGGAGACCAAGGTCGTGGTCCGCTTCTGGATTGTGACGATGATCCTGGTCCTCGTGGGCCTGTCCACTCTCAAGCTGCGTTGATGAACTACGAAGGCAAACTCGCACTGGTACTGGGGCTCGGCGAATCCGGGCTCGCGATGGCGCAATGGCTGGCCCGTTGCGGCGCGCGCGTGCGCGTGGCCGACACGCGCGGCGCGCCGGCGCGCCTGCCCGCGCTGCGCGAGGCGGTCCCGGGCGCCGAATTCGTCGCCGGCGCGTTCGGTG
>DNCF01000076.1 GCA_003484545.1 Massilia sp.
CGATGGAACTGTACGCGGTGTCGCCGATTCCCGAACCGGCCCACGCGGCCATGCTGGCGGCGGGGCTGGGCCTGGTCGTGAATCGGCGACACCGCGTACAGTTCCATCGCATCGATGCGGAACAGCTGCCCGCCGACGCTCTGGTCGATGATGCTGCGCCCCTCGCCGGAAGGGTCGCCGTAGCTCAGGCGCCACGACAGGGTCGTGTCGAGCCTGTCGTTGACGAACAGGTCGGGCCCGGCGCCGAACGAGGGCCCCTGGTTCGGCGCGTTATAGGTCTGGAACGAACCCTGGCTGGGAAGCTCGAAGCCGGTCGGCACCTGGCGGTAGACGGCGGGCACCGTGTAATTGAACAGGAAGGCGGTGCGCTGGAAGTCGCGCGGGGTCAGGTTCCAGCCGCTGTCGAACTCCCAGCCCTGCGGATTGTAGCCGCCGATCAGGTAGCTGTTCCCCGCGGGGTCGCTGACCCGCATCAGCGTGAAGGTCGGCCCGCGCTCGTCGACGGCCGCATGGAAGTCGAGCGAGGTGTCGCCCGGCTGGCGGGTGTACAGATTGGCGAAGACCTGGTCGCCGGCGCCGAGCCAGCGCTCGAGCTGGCCTTCGAGTACGGGGTCCAGGGGCGGGCCGCCGGTCTGCGCCGACGCCTGCGGAACGGCAAGGGCCAGCGCCAGCGCGCCGGCTGCAAGGAGCGTCTTCATGATCACCTCCTGACGGGGTTCACTGACCGGGTCATTGTATGCCTGGCCGGTGGAGGGTCTCACACTGTTGACTTAAGGATGTTGCGCTGAACGATGGCGGGGTTTTGTAGGGTGGGTTCTCGAACCCACGCGGTACGGCGGCGGCATATGGCAACGCAGCGCGCAGCGCACGAACAGCTCGAACGCCAGGGCTGCTGTCCGAAGCAAGCGGCGCAACGTCACTACCGGTGTACCGCGTGGGCTCAAGAGCCCACCCTACGGAAACCGGAACGTCGTGGTTTGGAAAAAAAACGGGCCTTGCGGCCCGTTTCCATGCTTGCGCATGCGTGTACTTACGAACGCTTGTAGATATCCTCGAAGCGGACGATGTCGTCCTCGCCGAGGTAGCTGCCCGACTGCACTTCGATGATGTGCAGCGGCAGCTTGCCCGGGTTTTCGAGGCGGTGGTTCATGCCGATCGGGATATAGGTCGATTCGTTTTCCGACAGCAGGCTGACCTTGTCGCCGCAGGTCACGCGCGCGGTGCCGGAGACCACCACCCAGTGCTCGGCACGGTGATGGTGCATCTGCAGCGACAGCTTCTCGCCCGGCTTGACCGTGATGCGCTTGACCTGGAAGCGGTCGCCCGCGTCGATGCCCTCGTAGTGGCCCCAGGGGCGGTAGACGCGGGTGTGGTGTAGGTGCTCGGTGCGTTCCTTCGACTTCAGGTGGTCGACCACCTGCTTGACGCGCTGGACCTGGTCCTTGTGGGCGACCAGCACCGCGTCCTGGGTCTCGACGACGACGATGTCCTCGACGCCGACCACGGCGACGATGCGGCTTTCGGCGCGCACCAGCGAATTCTTGACGCCGTCGAGGTAGACGTCGCCGCGCTTGGCGTTGCCGTTCTCGTCGTGCTGCTGCACTTCCCACAGCGCCGACCAGGAACCGACGTCGCTCCAGCCGATGTCGGCCGGCACCACGACCGCGTCCTGGGTGTGCTCCATGACCGCGTAGTCGATCGAGTCCGACGGGCAGGCCGAGAAGGCCGTTTCGTCGAGGCGGCAGAAATCGAGGTCGCGGTAGCCGGTGTGGACCGCCTTGTCGGCGGCGGCGGCGATTTCCGGAGCAAACTTGCCCAGTTCAGCGAGATAACGCTCGGCGGCGAACATGAACATGCCGCTGTTCCAGTAATAGCCGCCGTCGGCGAGGAAGGCCTGGGCGGTTGCCAGGTCCGGCTTCTCGACGAAGCGCTCGACCTGGTAGCAATCGTCGCAGGCCGCCAGCGCCGCGCCGCGGCGGATGTAGCCGTAGCCGGTCTCCGGCGACTTCGGCACGATGCCGAAGGTCGCCAGGCCGCCGCCCTTCACCATCTCGGCGGCGCGCAGCACCGCCTCCTTGAAGGCTTCGCGGTTCTCGATCACGTGGTCGGCCGGCAGCACCAGCATGACCGCTTCCGGATCGATGGACTTGAGGTAATGCGCCGCCGCGGCGACGGCGGGCGCGGTGTTGCGCCCGACCGGCTCGAGCAGGATCCCCAGGGGCGTGATGCCGGCGGCGCGCAGCTGCTCGGCCACCATGAAGCGGTGGTCGTTGCCGCAGACGACGAGCGGCGCCATCAGGCCAGGCAGGCCGGAAACACGCAGGGCGGTTTCCTGCAGCATGGTCTTGTCGGCCACCAGCGGCAGCAGCTGCTTGGGCAGCACCGCACGCGAGAGTGGCCACAGGCGGGTACCGGCACCGCCGGAGAGGATCACTGGGTAAATCTTCATGCGTTCGCTTTCTCTAGATTATTACTTTTCTGACTTGCGATTTCTTTACGGCTGCTGCGGCGACGGTCGCGTGCATTCAGCCATTCTTCGGAACTGTATTCGGAAGCGTGCTTCATCTCCCCTGCGCGGTCGACACTGTATTCCTTGAAAACTATCATTTCATGCAATGTTACATCATGCAACACACGAGTATATTCAAACAATACGCTGCGCACGATCTCCGCGCCTTCGCAGATGTGGCTGCCGTGCCCGATCCAGGTCGGGCCGACGATATGGGCGCCGGCTTCGATGCGTACGCCGGAGCCGATGTAGACCGGGCCTTCGATCCTGGTGCCGCCGCTCCAGTCGATGCTGGTGTTCAGCCCCACCCACAGGCCCGGCTCGATCTGGGTGCCCGGCACGTCCATGTGGTTGACCTCGCCCGTGAGCACGGTCTGCAGCACTTCCCAGTAGTCGGACATGGTGCCGATGTCGAGCCAGTTGAACGGGCGGCGCTGGGCATAGAACGGCAGGCCGCGCTCGGCCAGCAGCGGGAACAGCTCGGAGCCGATATCGAACGGCACGCCGGCCGGAATCAGGTCGATCACTTCCGGCTCGAAGATGTAGATGCCGGTGCTGATGTAGTTCGACAGCGCCTCTTCCTGGCTCGGTTTTTCCTGGAACTGGGTGATGCGGCCTTCCTCGTCGGACACGACCACGCCATACGACGACACCTTGTCCCACGGGACTTCCTTGGTGATGACCGACGCCATCGCGCCCTTCCTGCGGTGCTCGAGCAACGCGGCCTTCAGGTCGAGGTCGATCAGCGCGTCGCCGCACAGCACGATCGTGGTGTCGTCGAAAAAGCCGCCGAACTCCTGGATCTTCTTCATGCCGCCGGCCGAACCGATCGGCTCGGGCACGACGGTGCCGTCGTCCCGCAGGTAACCCTCGAAGGAATAGCCGATCTGGACGCCGAACTGCTCGCCCTCGCCGAAATACTCTTCGATTTTTTCGTGCAGCCAGCTGACGTTGACCATGATTTCCGTGATCCCGTGCTTCTTTAGGTGTTCGACCAGATAAGCCATCACTGGTTTGCCGAGAAGTGGAATCATCGGTTTCGGAAGGTCGTACGTGAGCGGGCGAACGCGCGTGCCCTTGCCTGCCGCGAGAATCATTGCTTTCATTGAACCGTCCTCATTGTGTGTACTGTTGAGCTGGAGAGCTGTAAAACTTTGTCTGTTTTTTTCTTGCGTTTTGTAGCCCGTTGCCGTGTTCGTTCAAATTGCCTGAGCCGTGCGCCGGCTTACGCCTGGCCGCGCGCGGTCTGGTAGCGCCAAGTGTCGGCGCACATCTGGGCGACGTCGCGCGTGGCGACCCAGCCCAGTTCCTCGCGCGCACGCGCCGGGTCGGCATAGCACTTGGCGATGTCGCCCGGACGGCGGTCCACGATCTGGTAGGGGATCGGACGGCCGCTGGCCTGCTCGAAGGCGCGCACCATTTCCAGCACGCTGTTGCCGCGGCCGGTGCCGAGGTTGTAGGTCAGCAGGCCCGGTCCTTGCGCCAGCTTTTCCAGGGTCTTGACGTGGCCGATCGACAGGTCGACCACGTGGATGTAGTCGCGCATGCCGGTGCCGTCCGGGGTCGGGTAGTCGCCGCCGAACACCGACAGCTTCTCGCGCTGGCCGGTGGCGACCTGGGCGATGTAGGGCACCAGGTTGTTCGGGATGCCCGACGGTTCTTCGCCGATCAGGCCGCTTTCGTGGGCGCCGACCGGATTGAAATAGCGCAGCAGCGCGATGCGCCAGTCCGGCTCGGCCTTGAACAGGTCGCGCAGGATGTCTTCGATCATCAGCTTGCTGCGGCCGTAGGGATTGGTGGCCGACAGCGGGAAGTCCTCCAGGATCGGCACCGAGGCCGGATCGCCGTAGACCGTCGCCGACGAGGAGAACACCAGCGTCTTGACCCCGAACTTGGCCATGGTCTCGAACAGCACTACGCTGCCGGAGACGTTGTTGTCGTAATAGCGCAGCGGCTGGGCCACCGATTCGCCGACCGCCTTCAGGCCGGCGAAGTGGACGACCGCGTCCACCTTGTGCTTGGCAAAAGCCGCTTCCATGGCCGCGCGGTCGCGGATGTCGGCTTCGATCAGCTCGAAGGGCTTGCCGGTGATTTTCTGCACGCGCTCCTGCACCGAGCGCTGGGCATTCGAGAGATTGTCGACCACGACCACGTCGTACCCGGCATTTTGCAACTCGACGACGGTGTGGGAACCGATATAGCCCACGCCGCCCGTAACCAGAATCTTCATTGTCGTCACTCTCTATACTGTTGATGCGCGCCTGTGTCGGCGCTCCAAGGACGGCCCTGCGCCGTCCCCCCTCGTGTCTTTCGCGGCATTCTGCGGCCACACTTCCCTATGTTTTTTCGGCTCTTCTCTCAAGAGTGCCTGGCAAGCCCTCGCGGCGCATCGTCAAGACGGTACGCCGCTACGGCGAGGCGTCTGCAACGCCGCCACGAGGGCTTTGTCAGGCACGCTAGGTCTTCCGTCCCGCAGCTTCCTTGATGAACAGCCAGATGAAGGCCATGTCGTCGATGAAGTAGCGGCGGAACATGCGGCGCGGCTCCTGCAGGAAGCGGTAGAACCACTCCAGGCCCGCGCGCTGCATCCAGCGCGGCGCACGCCGTACCCGCCCGATCGCCACGTCGAAGGTGCCGCCGACACCCATGGCGAACGGAATTTTCATCTCGGCCTGCCAGCGGCCCAGGAACTGTTCCTTTTTCGGCGAACTGATCGCCACGAACAGCAGGTCGGCGCCGCTGGCGCGCACCTGCTCGGCGACCTGGGCTTCCTCGCTGGCCTTCCAGTAGCCGTCGCGCCAGCCGGCGATCGCCAGCTGCGGATAGCGCCGGCTGTAGGTAGCGGCGACCAGCGCCACCACGTCCGCGCGCGCACCCAGCAGGAACACGCGCCAGCCCTTCTCGCCGGCGCGGCGCATCAGGGCCTCGAACAAATCGATGCCGGCGACGCGCTCCTTCAGGGGCTTGCCCAGCAGGCGCGAGGCCCACACCACCGGCATGCCGTCGGCGTTGACCAGGGCGCATTCGTTGACGATGCGGCGCAGCTCGGGGTCGCGGCTGGCCTTGACCAGCTTGTCGACGTTGACCACCACGTGCTGATGGGGCTTGCCGGAGCGGATGAATTCCTCGATGCGGACAAGGGTTTCCTCCATCGACAGATTGTCGATCCTGCAGCCCATCATGGTGATGGCATCGTTCATCGGAGCTTATCCGCGTGCGCCTAGCTCACGCGCGAGAATGGCCACGATGCGTTCGGCCGCCTTGCCGTCCCACAGTTGCGGACGGCGGCCCTGCTTGCCTTCGCCGCGCAGCACCTTGCGCGCTTCCTGCACGATCTTCTGCGGATCGGTGCCGGCCAGCACGTTCGAGCCCTCTTCCACCGTCACCGGACGCTCGGTGTTTTCGCGGATGGTCACGCAGGGCACGCCCAGTGCCGTGGTTTCTTCCTGCAGGCCGCCGGAGTCGGTCAGCACCACGGCCGCGTCCTTCCACAGGTTGAGGAAGGCCATATAGGCCTGGGGACCGGCCAGGGTGACATTCGGACCCAGGTCGATGCCGAACTTCTCGATGTTGGCGCGGGTGCGCGGGTGCACCGGGAAGATCAGCGGCAATTCACCCGCGATGTCCTTCAGCGCGCCGGCGATGCGGGCAAAGGTTTCCGGCTCGTCGACGTTGCTCGGACGATGCATGGTGACCACGCCGTAGCGCCCGCCGTTTTCCTGGGCGCGCGCCTTGAAGGCGGCGGTTTCGAAGCCGGACGTGTCGGCGCGGGTCAGCTTGTCGGCCTGGTAGAGCACGTTGTCAACCATCACGTGGCCGACGTAGTGCACCGCCGAATCCGGCTTGCCTTCGCGGCGCAGGTGCTCGACCGCCGCCGGCTCGGTGGCGAAGAACCAGTCCGAGATGCTGTCGGTGACGAGGCGGTTGATTTCTTCCGGCATGGACATGTCGCCGCTGCGCAGGCCGGCCTCGACGTGGGCCACCGGGATGTTGAGTTTCTTGGCAACGATCGAGCAGGCCAGCGTGGAATTGACGTCGCCGACCACCAGCACGGCCGCCGGACGCTCGGCCACGCACAGTTCCTCGAAGCCGACCATGATCTTCGCGGTCTGCTGGGCGTGGCTGCCGCCGCCGGCGGCCATGAACACGTCCGGCTGGGGAATGCCGAGCTCCTCGAAGAACACGTCGTTCATCTCGCGGTCGTAATGTTGCCCGGTATGGATGATCTTGAAGGTGAGCTTGTCCTGCGCCTGCAGTGCACGCACGATCGGGGCGATCTTCATGAAATTGGGCCTTGCGCCCGCGACCAGGTAAATGAGCATGTTTGGACTATCCTGCACTGTAGTAATTATTGAAACTAGTTAGAAAAACGTTATTGTAAACCTGCATTCGACAGGAACGGCGGACGATACGGTCGTGATACGCAGGACGTCGCATGGTTGCTTCGATTCGTAGCAGCGCGAGTACCAGCCGAGCGGCGGATTTTCGGCGCCGCGCACCAGTTCGAGCTTGAGGTCGGCGCCGCTGGCCTGCATCTGCAGGGCGAAGCGCTTGCCGCGCACGTGCAGGCCGGTGCTGGTCAGGCGCACGTTCAGTTCGGGCGCGAAATGCCAGAACAGTTCCAGCGGATGCGGCTTCTTGCCGGCGACTTCGTCGCGCACCGTGAGCGTGGAGCTGGCGGCGTCGAAGCGCACGCTGCGCACGTGGCGCACCGGGTCGGACAGGCGCGCATAGCCGTCGTGCGAGCCGCGGAAATCGAATTCGTGGGGCGAAGTCGGCATGCGCTCGATGCTGGCGCGCGCCTTGCGCAGCCAGATGAAGCGCCCGCCCGACACCGACTGGTCGCGACCGTCGATGCGCACCGTGTTGTGGGCCGACGTACCACGGAAATAGTCGCGCCACTTCTGCTCCTGCCAGTAGGAATAGGTGCCGGGGTCGACCAGCACCTCCTCGCCCGCCACCGACAGCGTCATCGACAACGCGTCGGCGTGGCCATGGGCGGCGATCCCGAGGTAGCCGAGCGGGCCGCAGTCGAGCATGCCCTTGATCTCGTCGGGCGCCCCGAAGTGCGAGCCGAACAGGAAGTAGCCGCCGTCCGGGAAGGCCCAGCCGGTGTCGGGCTCGTGGGCGTCGGCGTCCGGGCGGCGCCCGGGCAGCGCGTGCAGCAG
>DNCF01000074.1:0-148 GCA_003484545.1 Massilia sp.
GGGCCTGCTGGACGAGGCGGCGCGCATGCTGGGCTGAAGGGAGCGGCCGGACCAGGGGAAGCAGGAGGACATCATGCCGGGATTTAAGGAAATTCGCACCAAGATCAAGAGCGTCGAGAACACCCGCAAGATCACCAAGGCGATGGAA
>DNCF01000074.1:330-3271 GCA_003484545.1 Massilia sp.
CACCAAGGCGATGGAAATGGTGGCGGTGTCGAAGATGCGCAAGGCGCAGGAGCGGATGCGCGCCTCGCGTCCCTATGCCGAGCGCGTGCGCAACATCGCCGGCCACCTGGCCGAGGCCAATCCCGACTACGTCCATCCGTTCATGGTGCGGCACGAGCGTCTGCGCCGCGCCGGCCTGATCGTGATCTCCACCGACAAGGGCCTGTGCGGCGGCATGAACACCAACGTGCTGCGCCTGGTGACGAACCGGATGCGCGATTACGCGGCCGCGGGCGTCGCGGTCGACGTGGTCGCGGTCGGCGGCAAGGGCGCCGGCTTCCTGAACCGCTTCGGCGCCCACGTCGTCTCCCAGGTGGTCGCGCTGGGCGACACGCCGCATCTGGAGTCGCTGATCGGCCCGGTCAAGGTGCTGACCGACGCCTACCTGGCGGACGAGCTGGACGAAATCCGCATCTGCTACACGCGCTTCGTCAACACCATGGCCCAGGAGCCGGTCGAGGAACTCCTGATCCCGATGGGCAGCGAGACCCTGCGCGCCGACCGCAGCGCGCTGCTGCTCGACTACCTCTGCGAGCCGGATGCCCAGACCGTGATCGACGAACTGGTCGCGAACTACGTCGAGGCGCTGATCTACCGCGCGGTGGCCGAGAACATGGCGTCCGAACAGTCGGCGCGGCGGATGGCGATGAAGGCCGCCACCGACAACGCCGGCAACGTGATCGGCGAGCTGACCCTGCTGTACAACAAGTCGCGCCAGGCCTCGATCACCCAGGAGATCACCGAGATCGTTTCCGGGGCCGCTGCTGTCTAACAGCGCGGGCGGTCCCATTCCCGCAGACCCGCCAGGAGAACGCCATGGCAGACCCGAAGACGCTGCAGGTCGACGTCGTATCCCCCGAGGAAGAGATCTTTTCCGGCGTGGCCGAGTTCGTCGCGCTGCCCGGCGAGGTGGGCGAGCTCGGGATATTCCCCCTGCATACGCCGCTGCTGACCCGGATTCGCCCGGGCGCCGTGCGCATCAAGCTGGCCGGGCGCGACGAGGAAGAGCTGGTGTTCGTCGCCGGCGGCATCGTCGACGTCCACCCCGACGGGGTGACCGTGCTGGCCGACACCGCGATCCGCGGGCGCGACCTCGACGAGGCGCGCGCCAACGAAGCCAGGAAGCGGGCCCAGGAAATGCTGAACAACAGCACCGCCGAATTCGACCATGCGAAGGCCCAGTCCGAGCTGGCGATCGCGATCGCGCAGCTGCATGCGCTGGCACGCCTGCGCGAACGGCGCTAGCCATAGGAGGAGATCATGATCAGTATCGTCGGGGTGTACGACAAGTTCGCGCCCGCCCAGAGCGCGAAGAACGAATTGCTGGTGGCCGGGTTCACGTGGCGGCAGGTGCAGCTCACGCCCGACCACGAGGTCCAGCCCAGGCAGCGCACCGACAACCGCCAGGCCGACGACCAGTCGATGAGCGCCACCATGGGCAACCTGCTGCGTGGCCTGTTCGGGGTCAACGACCGCGGTACGCACAGCGACCTGTACGGCGGGCCGGTGCGGCACGGCGACTACGTGCTGATCGCCGATACCGACACCGAGCAGCAGCGCGCCCACGCGGAAGACATCATGCGCCGCTACCAGCCGGTCGACCTGAGCCTGCGCGAGACCTGAGCGGCCCTGCCGGGGGCGGCGGCCGCGGTACGACCAAAGTCCAATACCTGCACGGTCCCGTTGGGATTAACTTGGTGCCAACCTTGGCCGCACCGGCGCGGTCCTCGCACCCGCGCTCGCTGCAGCCGCGTGCGGCGACCCCGGTGGCCCGAAACGATGCGTGAAGGAGTCATCCATGAATCGTCGTCCGTTCCCGCCGCCGGCCGCACTGGCCATCTGCGTCGCGCTGGCCGGCTGCTCGCGGGAGCAGCAGGCGCCGCCCACGCCGCCGCTGGAGGTGACCGCCGTCAGCGTGACGCCGCGCGACACCCCGGTCCAGTTCGAATTCGTGGCCCAGACCCAGAGTTCGCGCGAGGTGGAGATCCGGGCCCGGGTCGACGGTTTCCTCGACAAGCGGCTATACACCGAAGGTGACATGGTGCGGGCCGGGCAGCCCTTGTTCCAGATGGACCGCAAGCCCTTCGAGGCCGCCTTGCAGTCGGCCGAAGGCCAGCTCGAGCAGCAGCGCGCCAAACTGGCGGTGGCGGAAGCCAACCTGCGCCGGGTACGGCCACTGGCGGCGCGCAATGCCGTCAGCAAAAAGGAGCTGGACGACGCGATCGGCTTCGAACGTTCCTCGCGGGCGGCGGTGCTGGCGGCGGAAGGGGAAGTGCGCACGGCGCGATTGAACCTCGGCTACACGAGCATCGCCTCGCCGCTGCAGGGCCTGTCGAGTTTCGCCAAGAAGCAGGAAGGCAGCTACCTGACCTCCGGCGAGCAGGGGCTGCTGACCACGGTGTCCCAGGTCGACCCGATCTGGGTCAACTTCAGCGTGTCGGAGAATGAGCTGCTCAGCTACCGCGACCAGATCGCCAAGGGGCGGCTAAAATTCCCACAAGGCAATCATTTCGAGGTCGAGGTGATCCTGGCCGACGGCTCGGTGTTTCCGAAACGCGGACGCATCAACTTCGCCGAGCCTTCGTTCAATTCGGAAACCGGCACCTTCCTGGTGCGCACCGAGCTGCCCAATCCGCAGGGACAGTTGCGGCCCGGGCAGTTCGTGCGCGCCCGGGTGTACGGCGCGAGCCGGCCGGGCGCGATCGAGTTGCCGCAGCGCGCGGTGCAGCAGGGCGCGAAGGGGCATTACGTGTGGGTGATCGGCAATGACGGCAAGGCCAGGCAGCGGGTGGTGGAGGTGGGCGACTGGATCGGCGACGACTGGTTCATCAACGACGGCCTGAAGGCGGGCGAACGGGTGGTGGTCGACGGCGCCGGCCGGGTCACGCCCACCGCGCCGCTG
>DNCF01000174.1 GCA_003484545.1 Massilia sp.
TCCAGCGCGGCGGCGCGCGCGGCCGGCAGGCGGTCGTAGAAGCCCTTCGCCAGCGGGCAGGATGTGCCCTGGCAGGCCTTGTCGGGATGCTCGCAGGCCTTGTCGCGCGCGGCCAGCTCCAGCACCCGCAGCGGCAGGTCAGGACTGGCGCTGCGGATGGTGGCGGCGGCGTCGAGCGCAAGCTGGCGGCCCGGTGTCTTCGCGGCCAGGAAGAAGATCTTGTCGATGCGTTGGGAAGGCGCGGCCTTCAGCACCGGGAACAGGCTGCCGACGGTCTTGCCGATACCGGTCGGCGCCTGCGCCAGCAGGCAGCGGCCGGCGCTGTTGGCCTTGAAGACGGTCTCGGCGAGCTGGCGCTGGCCGGGACGGAAGGCCGCATGCGGAAAGGGCAGCGTGGACAGGGCGGCGTCGCGCGCCTCGCGGTGGCGCAGTTCCTGTCCGGCCCAGGCGATGAAGCGGCCGCATTGCTCCTCGAACATCGCGCGCAGTTCAGGCGCGCTGCGGGTCTCGCGCAGCACAGTCTCGTGGCCGCTGCCGATCTCGTAGTAGACCAGGGCCAGGTTGACCTGTTCGAGCCCAAGCTCGGCGCACAGCAGGTGGCCATAGACGCGCAGCTGGGCCCAGTGCAGGTGGCGGTGGTTGTCCGGCATCGATGCCAGCTGGCCGCGGTAGGTCTTGATCTCTTCCAGCAGGTTCTCGCGCGCATCGTAGCCGTCGGCGCGGCCGCGCACGTGCAGCGGGCCGTACTCGCCCGACAGCGAGACCTCGGTGCGGTAGCCGTCGCCGCGGCGCGCCGTCACCACCGCATGGCCGGCGATGCCTTCCTGGGCGGTGGGCGAGGGCGTGAAGCGCAGGTCGAGGTCGCCCTGCTTGGCGGTGAACTCGCACAGCGCGCGCACGGCAACCGTGTATCTCGTGCTGGAATGCGCGGCCTCGCTCAAGCCGCCTGCTCCCACTGCAGGTAGCAGACCGATACCGGCATCCCGTGGGTGGCGCAGTAGTCGATCCAGCGCAGCTGGTTGTCCTGCAGGCGGTCGCCCGGTCCCTTCACTTCGATCATGTGGTAGCGCTGTTCATCCGGCCAGAACTGGATCAGGTCGGGGAAACCGGTGCGGTTTTCCTTGACGTCCGCCAGGATGCGTTCGCACCACTTCTTCAGGTGGGCCGCCGGGATGCAGTCCAGCGCCAGTTCGAGCAGGCCGGCGTCGAGGTAGTCCCAGGCCACGAAGGGCGAGGCGATGCCGGCCTTTTCGGCGAAGTGCGCCATGATGGTGGCGCGGTAGCGGCCGTCGTCGAGCTGGGCCAGGCAATCGGCGAATTCGGCGGCGCGGCGCTGGGCGAAGTCGGGGCTGTACAGGTCGGCCGGGCCGCGGTGGAAGGGGTGGAAGAAAGCGCCCGGGATCGCGGCGAACACCGCGCGCCAGCACAAGAGTCCAAACAAGGCATTCGCCAACATGTTCTCGACGTAGAAGACCGGCGCGTCGGCGCAGGTCAGGTGCTCGCGCACTACGCCCTCGACCCACCAGTCGCCCTGGGGCATCGGCAGGCAGACGTCGATCCGGACCGGCTCGATGCGGCGCGCGATGGTCTTCGGATGACCGAGGCGGCGCGCCAGGCGCGGCCCGATGCGCAGCAGGTGCTGGCGCTCGGCGTCGCTTTCCGGCGCCGCCTGGGCAATGCACAGCAGCTCCCAGGCTTCGCTGTAGCGTTCGGCCTTCTCCAGGACCCGGATCGCGCGTCCGCGCGCGCCGGGAAAGCGGCAGCGCGCATACAACGCATGGGCGTTGTCCCAGTCCTTCTGCTTCTCGTAGTGCTGGCCGATCTGGAACAGCAGCTTCTCGCGCCGGCTCTCCAGCCAGTCGTTGTGAAAGGCATGTTCGGGCAGGTCGCGCACGATGTCGTCGGCCGGCTCGAGGCCTTCGGCGAAGCGTTCCTTGCAGGCGTGCAGGAGCAGGTAATGGTCGATGTCGCGGCGGTCGCGGAAACCGCGCGAAGCGCTAGAAAACTCGACCTGCTCATAGCGGAACAGGCCGAGGTCGGACAGCACGAATTCGGTCCAGTCCTGGCGCAGGTTGCCGAAGAAGATCAGGCGCAGGCGGTCGCACAGCGGCTTGACGTGAATGCGCAGGGCGAGGTCGTCGCCATCGCGATACCAGGCGGAGAAGGACCGGCCCTCGGCGAAGCCGGCGCGCAGGGCCTCGAGCTGCTCGGCCTTGCGCGCCGTCTTCTGTTGCAGGTGGGCGCCGAAGGCAGCGGCGATCTCGGGCTTGGAGAGCAGCTCGAACAGCTCGTCGAGCGAGATGACCGGATCATGCTCGATCCAGCCGGTGCCGAGCAGTTGCCGCGCGGCCTCGACCGGACAGCCGATCTCGGCGTAGCGCAGCTTGGACGCGCGAAACAGCGTGCCCTTGCGCATGACCATGCGCACGAAGAGCGCGCGCGCCGGCTGCGGCAGCGCCGGAAAGGCTGCGATGAAAGTCCGTTCCTCGTCGGTCAGCAGGTCGTCGTAGCGCTGGCCGATCCAGTCCAGGACGCCCTGGAAATTGTCCAGGTAATAAAACTCGTTTTCCAGAACCCTGTTCATTGCGAGATGCGACACTGTGCTTATGTACAGTATAGCGCCGCAGCGCGCAATCGGCCCAGCAGTTTCGGCCGTGCAAGCCCACGGCCGTGGTTTTTTGCCACATCAGCGCCGGGACGGGGGCGCCGGGCACTTCGCGCCCGTGCATGGGGCCGCCTGCTCGCGTTCGCCGCGGTGGCGCTCGGATTGGGCGATGATGGCCGAGATCAGTGCGACGTCGCTGTCGACCGCGGCGTCGGAGGCCGTACCCGGCCTCGTCTTGCGCTTGGGCGCGTCGGCCTTGGAGACGGCGCCGCGCTGCGCCGGCTGCTTTGCCGCGCGCAGGGCGGGGCGGGACGCCTTCTCGGCTTTCTCGGCTTTTTCGACCTTTTCCGTCTTGACGGCTTTGTCCGCTTTGGCGGTTTTCCCGGACGGGCGGGTCTTGTCCGCCTTGTCGATCTTTTCCGGTTTCTTGACGGCGGGCGCCTGCACGCTCGCCGGGGCCGGCTTCGGCATGGCTGCCGCTTCCTTCTGCGGCGCCTCCGCCTGCGCTGCCGGCACCGGCGGCCTGGCTGTACCGGCATCCTCGGGTGGCAGCATCACCAGCGGTGGCGGGGTGGCCGGCCGATCCTGGGACTGGTCGACGATGACCGCGGGCTGCGGCGCTTCGGCCAGCTGGAGCGGGGCGGACCCGCGCGGCAGCGGCGGCGCGGATGCCGGCGCCGTGTTCTCCTCGACGGGCTCGACTTGCGCCTGGAGGGCCGTCGCAGTGGTGTGGTTGTCGTAGGCGAGCCAGGCGACCACGCCCACCAGGATGCCGGTGAAGGCGGCGGCCGCGCAGTACCAGGCCAGGCGCGGACTCGAGATCCGACCGCCGGCGCGCCGGGTCGAATCGCGCTCCAGCATCGCAAGAATGTTGTCCTCCCCGGCCGCACGGCGCGACGACATCAGGTTCGGTCGCGTCGAGGCTGCTTGATTTTCGTCTGTAGGGCGCACGGCATTACTCCTAAGATTGCGTTTCCAGTCCGATTAGAAACAATCTGGGGAAAGCCATGCTGATCTTTCTCGCGTTTCTGTATTTTTGCGTCGCCTGCACCGCGATCTGGCTGGCGATATTTCCAACTGGCAGGGCGATGCTGGGCCAGTTGGTGTTCAACCTGCGCAGCCGCCTGCGCCTCGGACGCGAGGCGGCAGGCTGGCGCGCCGGGCGTCTGCCGCGGCCGGCGGCGCTAGGGCAGGACCTGGCAGCCCTCGGCAGGAAAACGCTGAA